>NZ_RZRR01000055.1:0-12191 GCF_003998555.1 Mesorhizobium sp. M7A.F.Ca.CA.002.09.1.1
GTGTGAATTCGTCGGTGTGGCAAATGCCTGTCGCCTTGATCTCGACCAGCACTTCGCCCTCGCGCGGGCCCTCGAGGTCGACCTCCATGATCTCCAGCGGCTTTCCGGCGGCAACAGCGACAGCGGCGCGGGTTTTCATCAGGCGTCCTCCAATGCGAATTTTTTTCCAAGGTTTCAGGTTTTGCCGACACGATCAACTGGCAGCTGGCTCCCCGACTGGGCCACAGCGATGAATTGGAATCGCAAGTCGATTGAAAGGCAGTGAATTGCATGGTCGGCTTGACCCTGCAAGCACAGGCCATAAAAGGAACGGCCGACCCGAGGGATGACATTTCGCATGTTCACCAAGATCCTGATCGCCAATCGCGGCGAAATTGCCTGCCGCGTCATCAAGACGGCGCGCAAGATGGGCATTGCCACCGTCGCGGTCTATTCCGATGCCGATCGCGACGCCGTGCATGTCGAGATGGCCGACGAGGCGGTGCATATCGGGCCTTCGCCAGCCGCGCTGAGCTATCTCGTCCCTGAAAAGATCATCGCCGCGTGCAAGGAGACGGGAGCCCAGGCCGTGCACCCCGGCTACGGATTCCTGTCCGAGCGGGCGGCCTTCTGTGAGGCGCTGGAAGCGGAAGGCATCATTTTCATCGGCCCGAAGCCCAAGGCGATCAAGGCGATGGGTGACAAGATCGAATCGAAGAAGTTCGCCAACGCCGCCAAGGTTTCCACCGTGCCCGGCTGGCTCGGCGTCATCGAGAATGCCGATCATGCCGAAAAGATCGCCGGCGAAATCGGTTATCCCGTGATGATCAAGGCTTCGGCCGGCGGCGGCGGCAAGGGCATGCGCATCGCCTGGAGCGAAGCCGAAGTGCGCGATGGCTTCGACCGCGCGCGCTCGGAAGCCAAGAGTTCGTTCGGCGACGATCGTCTCTTCATCGAGAAATTCGTCGTCGATCCGCGCCACATCGAAATCCAGGTGCTGGCCGACGCGCATGGCAACGCGCTCTATCTCGGCGAGCGCGAATGCTCGATCCAGCGACGCAACCAGAAGGTCGCCGAAGAGGCGCCGTCGCCATTCCTGGACGCCGCGACACGCAAGGCCATGGGCGAGCAGTCTGTGGCGCTGGCCAAGGCCGTCGACTACCAGAGCGCCGGCACGGTCGAATTCATCGTCGACAAGGACAAGAACTTCTATTTCCTTGAAATGAATACACGATTGCAGGTCGAGCACCCGGTGACGGAGCTCATCACCGGCATCGATCTGGTCGAGCAGATGATCCGCGTCGCCGCCGGCGAAAAGCTTGGCCTGAAGCAAAGCGACATCGAGCTGAACGGCTGGGCGGTGGAAAGCCGGCTCTATGCCGAAGACCCTTACCGCAATTTCCTGCCTTCGATCGGCCGGCTGACCCGCTACCGGCCGCCGGAGGAAGGACAATTCGGCGATGTCGTCATCCGCAACGACACCGGCGTCACCGAAGGCTCCGAAATCTCGATGTTCTACGATCCGATGCTCGCCAAGCTGTGCACCTGGGCGCCGACGCGTCTGGAAGCCATCGATGCCATGTCGGAAGCGCTCGACAGCTTCGTCGTCGACGGAATCGAGCACAACATTCCGTTCCTGGCTGCCTTGATGCAGCATCAGCGTTGGCGGGAAGGGCGGATATCGACCGCTTTCATATCGGGGAATATCCCGACGGTTTCGCGCCGGTCGTGCCGAACGACGACGAGAAAGCGGTGCTGGCGTCGATCGCGACCGCAGTGGAACTGCTGCGACGTGATCGGCTTGACCGGCTGGGCGGGCGCCTGGCGCCGCATTCGGGAGCGCTGAAGCGCGACTGGGTCGTGAAGATCGATGATGACTATCTGTCGGCGTCCATCATCGAGGGCATGATTTCCATTCCGATGGAAGTCGATCTGTCGATCGCGGGCGGCAAGGCGCTGACCGTTGCATCCGGCTGGCGGCCGGGCGATCTGGTCTGGCGCGGTACGGTCGGCAAGCGCAAGGTTACGGCTCAGGTCAGGCCGGTCGCCAATGGCTTTCGCATCGCCTGGAAAGGCATGTCGGTGACCGCGCGCGCCATGCTGCCGCGCACCGCCGAACTGGAAAGGCTGATGCCCGAAAAGGTGGCGCCGGACACGTCGAAGCTGCTGCTTTGCCCGATGCCTGGCCTTGTCGTGTCGATTGCCGTTGCCGAAGGCCAGGAGGTCAAGGCAGGCGAGACATTGGCGGTGGTCGAAGCGATGAAGATGGAAAACGTGCTGCGTGCCGAACGCGACCTTGTCGTCTCCAAACTCAACGCCAAGCCTGGCGACAGCCTGGCTGTCGACGCTGTGATCATGGAGTTTGCTTAGGGCTAGCCGGGCAGGCAGCCTGTGATCAGCAGTGGTTTGTGCTGGACTGGCATCGCGCGGTCCCGGACAATACATCTCCATCGACTCAAGGACCTTCACGCAGCACCATGGCCGACGAAAAACTCCCCCGCGATCCCTTGAAGCGAGAAGCGGCGATTGCTGCGGCGCGGCCGGAGGCCCCGGCGCGGCCCTTCGTCCATTTGCTCGTGCATTCGGCCTATTCGCTGCTGGAAGGCGCCTTGCAGATCGGCAAGGTGGTGGCTCATGCGGTCAAGGACGAAGCCCCGGCCATCGCCGTTACCGACACCAACAACCTGTTTGGCGCGCTCGAATTCGCGCAGAAGGCGGTGAAGGACGGCATCCAGCCGATCATCGGCTGCCAGACGGCGCTCGCCTTTTCCGGCGAAAACAGCGATGGCCAGCGCGACCGCCGACGGCAAGGTCCCGATATGCGGCCGGTCGTTCTGCTTGCCGCGACCGAGGCGGGCTATTCCAATCTGGTCAGGCTGGTCAGCCGCGTCTACCTCGAAACGCCGCCGGGCGAAGCCGTGCACCTGACCACGGAAATGATGGAAGGCTATTGTGACGGGTTGATCTGCCTCAGCGGCGGACCGCGCGGACCGATCGGCACCGCGCTCAAGGAAGATCGCCGCGATCTGGCCGAAGCCCGGCTTCTGACTCTCAAGGAGATGTTCGGCGACCGGCTCTATGTCGAGCTTGATCGGGTTTCCGGTTATGATCGCGTGATCGAAAAATCCTCGATCGATCTGGCCTATGCCCATGAACTGCCGCTGGTCGCCACCAACGAGGCGTTCTTTTCCTCTCGCGACGACTATGACGCACATGACGCGCTGATTGCCATTGCCGAGGGATCGGTCGTTGCCGCCGACAACCGCCGCCGGCTGTCGCCCGACAATTTCCTGCGCAGCCAGGCCGATATGGCAAGGCTCTTTGCCGACCTGCCGGAGGCGATCGACAACACTGTCGAGATCGCGCTGCGCTGCTCCTATTACCCGAAGAACCGCAATCCGATCCTGCCGCGCTTCACCGGCGGCGATGTCGCCGACAATGACGCCGCCGTGCAGGCGGAAGCCGACGAACTGGCCCGCCAGGCCCATGAGGGGCTCGACGCGCGCCTTGCCATGCATGGCCCGACCGCGGGCTATACGGTCGAGCAATACCGCGAGCGGTTGAACTTCGAGCTTGGCATCATCACCAAGATGAAGTTTCCCGGCTACTTCCTGATCGTTGCCGACTTCATCAAATGGGCCAAGGCGCAAGGCATTCCGGTCGGGCCTGGCCGCGGTTCGGGCGCAGGCTCGCTGGTCGCCTATTCGACCACCATCACCGACATTGATCCGCTGCGCTTCTCGCTGCTGTTCGAGCGCTTCCTCAATCCCGACCGCGTGTCGATGCCCGACTTCGACATCGACTTCTGCCAGGATCGGCGCGAGGAGGTCATCCGCTACGTCCAGCAGAAATACGGCCGCGACCAGGTCGGCCAGATCATCACCTTCGGTACGCTGCAGGCGCGCGCCGTGCTGCGCGACGTCGGCCGCGTCCTGCAAATGCCCTATGGCCAGGTCGACAAGCTCTCCAAGATGGTGCCGCAGAACCCGGCCAATCCGGTCAAGCTCGCCGACGCCATCGCCAACGAGCCGCGCTTTGCCGAAGAGGCCGAGAGGGAGCCGATCGTTCAGACGCTGCTCGACATGGCGCAGAAGCTGGAAGGCCTCTACCGCCATGCCTCGACGCACGCCGCCGGCATCGTCATCGGCGACCGGCCGCTCTCGGAGCTGGTGCCGATGTACCGCGATCCGCGCTCGGACATGCCCGTCACCCAGTTCAACATGAAATATGTCGAGCAGGCCGGACTGGTGAAGTTCGACTTCCTCGGCCTGAAGACGCTGACCGTGCTGGAGACGGCGGTGAAGCTGATCCGCCGGCGCGGCATCGAGATCGACCTGGCAACCATCCCGCTCGACGATCCCGAGACCTACGCCATGCTGTCGCGCGGCGAAGTGGTCGGCGTGTTCCAGGTGGAAAGTGCCGGCATGCGCAAGGCGCTGATCGGCATGCGGCCCGACTGCATCGAGGACATCATCGCGCTGGTCGCACTGTATCGACCCGGCCCGATGGAAAACATCCCGACCTACAACGCCCGCAAGCATGGCGAGGAGGAGATGGCCTCGATCCATCCCAAGATCGACCATCTGGTGAAGGAGACGCAAGGCGTCATCGTCTACCAGGAACAGGTGATGCAGATCGCGCAGGAGCTGTCGGGCTACTCGCTCGGCGAAGCCGATCTGCTGCGCCGCGCCATGGGCAAGAAGATTCGCGCCGAGATGGACAAGCAGCGCGAGCGCTTCGTCTCCGGCGCGGTCGAGCGTGGCGTCGGCAAGCCGCAAGCCGACTTCATTTTCGACCTGCTGGCCAAGTTCGCTGACTATGGTTTCAACAAATCGCACGCCGCCGCCTATGCGGTGGTTTCATACCAGACCGCCTATCTCAAGGCGCATTATCCGGTCGAGTTCCTGGCGGCGTCGATGACGCTCGACATGGGCAACACCGACAAGCTCGCCGATTTCCGCCAGGACGCGCTGCGCCTCGGCATCGAGGTTCTGGCGCCGTCGGTGACATCGAGCTTTCGCCCCTTCGAGGTCGGTGAGAACCGCATCTATTATTCGCTGGCAGCGCTCAAGGGCGTCGGCGACGCGGCGGTCGAGCACATCGTTGCCCAGCGTGGCGAAAAGCCGTTCAAGAACCTCGCCGATTTCTGCGAGCGGGTCGATCCCAAGATCGTCGGCAAGCGCGTCTTCGAAAGCCTGATCATGGCCGGCGCGCTCGACTGCTTCGGCCACGACCGCGCGTCGATGATGGCGGGCGTGGAACGCATGATGGGGCTGGCGTCGCTGGCGCAGCAGAACGCGGTTTCCGGACAGCACGACATCTTCGGCGCCTCGCTCGGCGCCCAGTCGCAGGCACTCAATCTGCCGGCGACAGAGCCGTGGCTCGCCGCCGACCGGCTGCACCGTGAATTCCAGGTGGTCGGCTTTTACCTCTCGGCCCACCCGCTCGACGAGTACAAGGCGGCCCTGCAGAAGATGCGGGTGCAAACGTGGGCCGAGTTCTCGGCGGCCGTCAAACGCGGTGCCGCCGCCGGCCGCCTGGCCGGCACGGTGACATCCAAGCAGGAACGCAAGACGCGCACCGGCAACAAGATGGGCGTCATCGCCTTTTCGGATACGTCAGGCCAGTACGAAGCCGTGCTGTTTTCGGAAGGACTGGCACAGTATCGCGACCTGCTCGAGGCCGGCCGCTCCGTCGTCATCACCGTTGCGGCCGAGGACAGGCCGGAAGGCGTCAATCTGCGCATCAACTCGGTGCAGTCGCTGGAGGATGAGGCAAGTCGCATCCAGAAGGCGCTGCGTATCTTCGTGCGCAACGCCACGCCGATCAACACGCTGGCCGGCCAACTGACCGTCAGGGGCGAAGGCCAGGTCAGTTTCGTGCTGATCAAGGAAGAAGGCGAGGGTGAAATCGAGATAGAGCTGCCGAACCGCTACCGTATCTCGCCGCAGATCGCCTCGGCGATGCGCGCGGTGCCGGGCGTGGTCGAAGTGGAATTGGTGTGACCCCCGCTCTTTTCGGGGCGCGGCAATCAGCCGGGCGGTCGCTGCGGCCAACGCCGGCGCAGTCAGCATGAAGCCGGCGCAGAGGAATGGGTCGCAGGCGGTTTCAGCCTTGGCGCGGCTGCGTGACCGGCTGCGCAGGCTTTATCATGGGCGCACGCCGGCCGCTTTCCGGGTCCAACTGGTGGCCGTCGTCATCGACCTCGCCATCATCGCCTTCTTCATCGCGACGCCGGTTCTCCAGGACAAGCCGTCCTTCCTCTGGCTCGACTATTCGGCGGCCGCGCTGGTTGCCGCGTACCTCGCTGCCCGCCTGCTTGCCTCCAAGAACATGCTGCGGCTGATGAAGCAGCCGACCTCGTGGGTCGATGTCTTCATCCTCTTGACGCTGCTGATGCCAACGGCGTTCGCCAATCTCGCCTTCCTGCGCATCCTGCGGCTGTGGTCGCTGTCGCGCAGCGGTTCGCTCTGGCGGCATTTCGAGATGCGAGGACTGCGGCCGTGGCGAGAGGCCAGCCACGCGGTCATCAACCTTTTGACCTTCCTGTTCGTCATCACCGGCTTCGTCTACACGTTCTTCTTTCGCACTGGCGCCGGCCTGGAAAACTATATCGACGCGCTTTATTTCACTGTCGCCACGGTGACGACGACCGGCTTCGGCGACATCGTGCTGCCGGGCATGGCCGGCAAGCTGACGGCAATCGTCACCATGATCATCGGCATATCGCTGTTTGTCAGACTGGCTCAGGCGATCTTCCGGCCAGCCAAGGTGTTGTTTCCCTGTCCGCAGTGCGGCTTGCGGCGGCACGAGCCGGACGCCGTGCATTGCAAGGCCTGCGGCCATCTTCTCAACATACCCGACGAAGGGAACTGACGGCCGGCGGGACTACGACGCCGCCACTTCGGCCGGCTTTATCTGCCTGCGCTGCAGATTGAGCAGATTGCCCATCAGGATCAGCAGCGCGCCGCCGGCGGTGAAGGCGTCGATCTGCTCGCTATAGAGCAGCCAGCCGATCAGTGCCGATAGCGGCACGCGTAGAAAATCCATCGGCGAGACGATGGTCGCGTCGGCATAGCCAAGCGCTCGGGCCATACAGAAATGCGACGACATGCCGGTGAAGGCGATCAGCACGATCCATGGCCATAGCTCCAGTGGCGGGTTGCGCCACGTATAGAGCGCCGGGATGAGACCGACCACCGACTGGACAATCAGCATCCAGCAGATGATGCGTACGACGCTGTCTGTCCGGGTCAGCGACTTGACGGTGACCACCGAGATGCCGAAGCAGGCCGCGGCGCCCAGCACGACGAGATGTCCAGGATCGACCGAGCCGACACCGGGGCGCACGATGATCACCACGCCGATCAGCCCCAGCGCGATCGCTGCCAACTTGGGCCGGTTCAGCCTTTCGCCCAGAAAGATCACCGCCAGGATAGCTGTCCAGATCGGAGTGGTGAATTCGATCGAGATCAACACGGCCAGCGGAATCAAGGTGAGGGCGTAGAGCCATGCCGCCTGGCCCGTGTAATGGATGACGTTGCGGGCGATATGGGCAACCGGGCGCTGCGTGCGCATGGCTTGAAAGCCGCCACTCATCATCACCAGCGGCAGCAGGATGAAGAAGCCGATCACGGAGCGCAACTCCAGCACTTGGAAGACGTTGAGCTCCGCTGTCGTGGCCCGGCCGGCGACCGTCATGCCAAGGAACGAGGCGATAGACAGCGCCATCCAGAACGCGGCCTTGGGGATCGAGGGGGTGGGTGCCATTCGCGCTATGTCGCAGGCCAGCACCTCTGCCGCAACCGCTAGCCAAGGCATTCTTCTGGGCCAGTCGCGACTGGCTCGATGTTGTAAAACAGTCATGTGGCGGACGGAACCTGAAATGGTAGGTGGCGTTGAGTCCCGATGGTCAGCCGTGCTCGTGGATCGCCCCGCCTTTTTTCGAAAACGACAAGGAGAGCTTCGATGAGATCCTTCGCGCAATTCGCGCTTACCGGCGGTCTATTGGTTGCGGCAGGCGCAGCACATGCCGACGAGACCCAATTTCTTCAGTCGTTCAAGGGCAATTTCGCCGGCAAGGGCACTGTCCAGGTAACCACGGATGCTCCGAACGTCAGCGTATCGTGCAGCTTCAAGTCGAATGCGACCTCAACCTCGCTATCGCTGGATGGAAATTGCCGCGGTCTCATTGTGGTGTCGCGGGCCATCAGCGCCAATCTGAAAGTTACAGGTGCCAAATACAGCGGCACCTATGTCGGCTCTCGCACGGGACCGGCGCAACTCAACGGCAGCCGTTCGGGCAATGCGATCAACCTGGGCATTCGCTGGGCCAAGGAGGTCAATGGCGACCGAAGGGCGCAGATGAAGGTCGAGAAACGCGGCGAGAACGGCATGCGGCTGACCGTCATCGACACCGACCCGAAAACCGGCAAGAGCGTGGTGACGAGCAGGATAGACTTGCAGCGCACCTAATCCTCGAGCGGCTCCGGCGGATGGGCATCGCGGCCCTTGCCGAATGTGTAGCCGGTTTCCACCGCCTTGCGGCCGAACTTGTCGCGCAAGGCATCGATGGCGCCCTCGGCCATGGCGCGCTTGCGCGACTGGATGTCGACCAGATCGGGCGGGTCGGCCTTGTCGTCGTCCGAGAGGTCGCTGACGCCGATGCCGAGCAGCCGATACTTCGTGCCGTCGGTTTCCTTGCGCAGAAGCTCCACCCCAGTCTGAAAGATGCGGTCGGCGAGCCGGGTCGGGTCGCCGAGCTGGCGATTGCGCGTGCGCAGCTTGAAATCCTGGCTCTTCAGTTTCAGCACCACGGTGCGCCCGGCAATGCCTGACTTTTTCAGCCGTGCCGAAACCTTTTCCGAAAGACCCCTGAGAACCGCGATCAGTTCCTCCAGCGACGCGATGTCGGTGTCGAAGGTGGTTTCGGCCGATACGCTCTTGGCGTCCTGATCGGGATCGACGCGGCGGACATCCTCGCCGCGCGAAAGGTGGTAGAGCCGGTCGCCCATCGTGCCATAGCGGCGCATGAGGTCGCCGCGATCCATCTGCTGCAGCTGGCCGATGGTGCGGATGCCGTCACGCTCCAGCGTTGCGTTGAACGCCTTGCCGACACCCCAGATCATGGTCACCGGCTGCGCCGCCAGGAAGCCGACCGCCTCGGCTTCGCCGATGACCGAGAAGCCGCGCGGTTTACGGAAGTCCGACGCTATCTTGGCGAGGAACTTGCAGTAGGACAGGCCGGCCGAAACGGTGATGCCGATCTCCTTCTCGACCGCCAGCGCAAAGCGCGCCAGCACCACAGCGGGTGGCAGGCCGTGCAGTCGTTCGGTGCCGGCGAGGTCGAGAAACGCCTCGTCGATCGACAGTGGCTCGACCAGCGGCGTCAGCGCCTGCATCATGGCGCGCACTTCGCGGCCGACGCGGACGTATTTTTCCATGTTGGGGCTGATGACCACCGCCTCCGGGCAGGCTTCGAGCGCCTTGAACATCGGCATGGCCGAGCGGACGCCCTGGATGCGGGCGATGTAGCAGGCGGTGGAGACCACGCCGCGCTTGCCGCCGCCGATGATCAACGGTTTGTCCTTGAGCGCCGGATTGTCGCGCTTTTCGATTGCCGCATAGAAGGCGTCGCAATCGATATGGGCCAGATGCAGCCGGTAAAGCTCGGGATGACGCGCAAGCCGGGGGCTGCCGCAGCGCTCGCAGCGGCGCGTCTGGCTGCGCTGAAGCATCAGGCAGTCGCGGCAAAAACCGTGATCGGGATTGTTGACAGGGGCCGCCATCGCTGCGAACATAAAGAGAACAGAGGCAATGGTACGACAGTGCAAGGCCAGCGACAAGGCTGGCCTGGGGAGAACGCATGAGCACGACCATAGCGCCGCTTGCGCCCGAGCTTTGGGCTGAATTCGAGGACCTCTTCGGCAAGCAAGGTGCCTGCTACGGCTGCTGGTGCACGCACTTCCGGCTGGCGCCGGCGATGCGTCGCGAGAGCAGCCGGGAACGCAACAAGGACCACATCAAGGCGCGCATCGAGGCCGGCCCGCCGCCGGGCCTGCTGGCATTCGAGGACGGTCAGGCGGTTGGCTGGATGCAGATCGGACCGCGCGCCGACGTGCCCGAATGGAACAACCAGGGCAGGGGGTCGGCACCGGTCGATCCTGCCGACGCCACGGATCCGGCCGTCTGGGCGATCTCCTGCTTTTTCATCCGCGGCAAGGCGCGCGGCAGGGGCATCACGCATCGCCTCGTCGAAGGCGGCATCGATTTTGCCCGCCAGAACGGTGCACGGCTGCTCGAGGCTTGTCCGATAGATCTGTCTCGCGATTCGCGTTCGATCGGCCTGTTCGTCGGCTCGTCGCGGGTCTTCGAGAAGGCTGGTTTCGAGAGGCTGTTGGAACGCAAGGCCGGTCGGCCGCTGATGCGGCTGGTGCTTTGATCGAGATTGCCTGCCCGGATGCCGTTGTCGATCTCACCTTGCGGTTGCAGCGGTAATTTCATACCAGACGGACAAAGCCTTTCTTCTCGGTCAAACGGAGAATTCGCGTGAACCGTGCCCTGCCATTCGTGTTCCTTCTTGCGTTGAGTGCCCCTGCTCTCAGTCAGACCGTCGACAGTCAGGGTGCGAAGCAATTGTCCGACGACTTGTCCCGCTATGTCGGCAAGCAGGCGATCGACAAAGGCATTTTGAAGGTTTCGCTGGAAGGTGGTGCTTACAAGATCCTGTTCGATTTCAAGGCACTTGCCGCATCATTTCCGGACCAGAAACTGCTGAAGTTCGACTTCGCGCCCTATGCCCTGATGGTCAAGCCGCGCAGCGACGGATCCTGGGATGTCTCGATGGATTTCTCCCAGAGCGCCTCCTTCGAGTTCAACGGACCCGAAGGCCTGCAAAGCACTCAGTTTTCGATCAAGGACGGCAAGGGCTCGGGCGTCTACGATCCAAATCTGGCGGCCTTCACCAGCGGCACCAGTTCGATGGCCGGCATGACGATGGCGTCGAAGGATGCCAAGCAGCACATGGAGGCCAGCGCCGGCGCTGGCATCGCGACCGTTGCCGCGACCAAGTCGGCGACCGGGGGCGTCGATTTCACAACCCGCAGAAGGTGTCGAGTTTTGTCGAAGCGATCAATTTCGATGACCCCGAGAGCGGGCTGAAATTCCCGGTCACCGTCAGGTCGCCGGAATTGTCGGTCGAAGCCAGCGGCAAGGGCGTGCAGACCAAGCCATTGCTCGATCTCCTGGCATTTGCTGTGGCCAACGAGGACGAGGCGACGCTGAAGGCCAACCAGGCGCAGCTCAAATCGCTTTTGTTCGCCGCCTTACCGCTTTGGCAGCGTATCGACGGGACCTATGGTTTCAAGGATTTCGCGGTGGAAAGCCCGGTCGGCAATTTCGGCGCCACCCAGCTCAGCACCGTGTTCGGCTCCGACGGCGTCGCCCAAAACGGCACGATCACCTACGGCATCAAGGCATCGGGACTGACCGTGCCGACCCAGCTTCTCCCGAGCTGGAGCGTGGGGTTGTTGCCCACCGATGTCGATTTGAACTTTGGCGGCGCCAATATCGATCTCGACAGCATGGCGAAGAAGGCGATCGAAGCCTTTGATCTCAATAAGAATCCGCCGCTGTCTGCCGAATTCGGCGAGCAGCTTAAGGCCGACTTCATGGCCAAGACGCCGAAGGTCGTGCTTGGCCACAGCACCGTGAAGAACAAGGATACGGAGATCGCCCTGGAAGGCGAGATGACATTCCCGGGCGAAAAGCCCGAAGGTAGCGTGACCGTCGATGTCGCCGGCTTCGACAAGCTTGTCGAAGGCCTGCAGGAAGCGGCAAAGTCGGAACCGGAGGTGGCCCAATACGTGCCAGTCGCTCTCATGGCGAAGGGCTTTGGCAAGACGCTGTCCGATGGACGGCTGGAATGGATCGTCAACGCCAAGGCCGACGGTTCGGTCACCGTCAATGGCGTCATGCTGAAGCCTGCCGATCCGGCCGTGGACGACAGCGTGGACGATGGTGACGGCGACGATGACAGCGGGGACGACAGCGGCGGCGCAGGTGCGAAACTGAACCCTTGAAGGCTGGAGTTTAGAGCCCCAGCGCGCTTGCGATCTTCGGCGCGGCTTCGTGCCAGTCCTGGACGACGACCACATCGTCCGTCACCGGGGGCAGGAATGCGCGCAGTGAATTGTCGGCCATCAGGTGGAACA
>NZ_RZRR01000560.1:0-3805 GCF_003998555.1 Mesorhizobium sp. M7A.F.Ca.CA.002.09.1.1
TTGATCCGGTAGCCGAGATCGGCGGCCGCGCGGAGGTCGGCTTGGGTGATGTTGGAAATGCCTTCCATGTAGATGTCGTTGGCGGCGATCCTGGTGCCAAAGGCAAGGCTGGTCAGGATCGACAGCTTGTGCGCCGTGTCGTGGCCCTCGATGTCGAAGGTCGGATCAGCCTCGGCATAGCCCAGCCGCTGCGCGTCCTTCAGGCAAGCATCGAACGAGATGCCCTCGGCCTCCATGCGGGTCAGGATGTAGTTACAGGTGCCGTTGAGGATGCCGAACACGCGGGTGACCGAATTGCCGGCCATCGCCTCACGCATCGTCTTGATGACGGGAATGCCGCCCGCCACCGCCGCCTCGTAGTTGAGAAGCACGCCCTTCTTCTCGGCGATCTCGGCCAGCGCCACGCCATGCTTGGCCAGCAGCGCCTTGTTGGCGGTGACGACGTGACGGCCGGCTTCGAGTGCCGTCTTCACCGATGAGCGCGCCGGGCCCTCGTCGCCGCCGATCAGTTCGACGAACACGTCGATTTCTGCGGTCTGGGCCATCTTGACCGGATCGTCGAACCACTTTGCAGAGCTCAAATCGACGCCCCGATCGCGCTTGTGGTCGCGCGCCGAGACGGCGGTGACGATCACGTCACGGCCGCACTGGCGGGTCAGTTCCACCGCTTTGTCGCGCAGCACGCGCGCCACCGATGCACCGACCGTGCCGAGGCCGGCAATTCCAACACGCAATGCTTCAGCCATGTCCGGCGACGTCCCTCAAAGTCAGATCGAATTTGCGTGCGGCAAGCTTACCGGTGAGCGGAGAGCGGCACGACATTGTTGGGCTGCTTGGCGCTGGTCGACAGGAAGCGCTTGATGTTGCGCGCCGCCTGCCGGATCCTGTGCTCGTTCTCGACCAGAGCAACGCGCACGAATTCGTCGCCATGCTCGCCGAAGCCGACACCGGGCGCCACGGCCACGTCGGCATGTTCGATGAGCAGCTTGGAGAATTCGAGCGAGCCGAGATGCTTGAACGGCTCCGGGATCGGCGCCCAGGCGAACATCGATGCCGCCGGTGCCGGAATGGTCCAGCCGGCGCGGCCGAAGGCGTCGACCATCACGTCGCGGCGCTTGTGGTAGATGTCGCGTACCTCGGCGATGTCGGCGCCGTCGCCGTTGAGCGCGTGTGCCGCCGCCACCTGGATCGGCGTGAAGGCGCCGTAATCGAGGTAGGACTTCACCCGCGTCAGCGCCGAGATCAGCCGCTCGTTGCCGACGGCAAAGCCCATGCGCCAACCGGGCATGGAGAAGGTCTTCGACATGGAGGTGAATTCGACGCAAACGTCGATCGCGCCAGGCACCTGCAGCACCGAAGGCGGCGGATTGCCGTCGAAATAGATCTCCGAATAGGCAAGGTCGGACAGGATGATGATGTCGTTCTTCTTGGCGAAGGCGACCACATCCTTGTAGAAATCGAGCGAGGCGACCAGCGCTGTCGGGTTCGACGGATAGTTGAGGATCAGCGCCAGCGGCTTCGGGATCGAATGCTTGACACCGCGCTCGAGCGCCGGAATGAAACCGTCGTCCGGCTCCACCTGCAGCGAGCGGATGACGCCGCCCGACATGATAAAGCCGAAGGCATGGATCGGATAGGTCGGGTTCGGGCACAGGATCACGTCGCCGGGCGCGGTGATCGCCTGCGCCATGTTGGCGAAGCCTTCCTTCGAACCGAGCGTGGCCACCACTTGCGTGTCGGGGTTGAGCTTCACGCCGAAGCGCCTGCCATAGTAGGCGGCCTGGGCGCGGCGCAGGCCCGGAATGCCGCGCGACGAGGAATAGCGATGCGTGCGCGGGTCGCGCACGACCTCGCACAATTTGTCGACGATAGCCTTGGGCGTCGGCAGGTCCGGATTGCCCATGCCGAGGTCGATGATGTCGGCGCCACGCGATCGGGCGCTGGCCTTGAGCCGGTTGACCTGCTCGAACACGTAAGGCGGAAGCCGGCGAACCTTGTGAAATTCTTCCATGGCAGTTCCAGACAGCGCAGGGGTGTTGGGCGCGCGCTATATACTTATTTGCAGGTAGGGTCGAGGGCGGGGTCGCATTTGGCTTCGATCTGCTTCAGCGTTTCGTCGCCATGCTTCTTGGCCAGATCCGTCAGCGCCGCCTGGTTGACGACCTTGGGGCCGCCGCCCTTTGCCGCCTGCGCATTCTCATCCGCCTTCAATTGCGCGAGCTTGGCGTTCTTCTCGGCTTCGGTGAACTGCGGCGCCGCCACTTGCGGCTTGATGTTCAGGTTCGGGAAGGTGCCGGTATCCTTCGGTCCCGCACCCACAGCGACAGGCGTCGGGCCATTCGTGTTGGTGCTCGAGCACCCGGCAATGCCGATGAGGACGATCGCCGCGCCGATGCGGCAAAAACGTCCGGCACCGAAAAAAACAGTCTCGCCAATATTAATCGTCATATTGTTTCCTTGGCAGCCGAGGTAGAGCGAGATTGGCCCGGTCGGATGTCCCATGTTAATATGTCAAGAAAAGGCCTCGGGAGGAACCCCGCCAACCATGTCCAAAACACCCGATTCGGGCAAAGCGGAAGATGACCAGCCTTCGACCGTCGAGCAATATCTGGTGAAGGACCCGGAACGCTTCGCCCTGAACATGGCGCGCATGATCGAGCAGGCCGGCAAGGCCGCTTCCGCCTGGGCCGAGCCGCGTGAAAAAGGCGACGTGCGCGACCATGTGGCCGAGCCCGTCGTCGATATGGTGAAGACCTTTTCCAAGCTCAGCGAATACTGGCTTGCCGATCCGCAGCGCGCGCTGGAAGCGCAGACGCGGCTGTTCTCCGGCTATATGACGGTCTGGGCCAACGCCATTCAGCGCACCAGCAACGCCGCGCAAGACACCGAAGACGCGGTCAAGCCGGAGCGCGGCGACAAGCGCTTCCTCGACCCGGAATGGGGCCGCAACGCCTTCTTCGATTTCCTCAAGCAGGCCTATCTCGTCACCTCGCGCTGGGCGGCCGATCTGGTCGAGCACGCCGAAGGTCTTGACGAGCACACCCGCCACAAGGCCGGCTTTTACGTCAAGCAGGTGTCCAACGCCATCTCGCCGTCGAATTTCATCCTGACCAATCCGGAACTGTTCCGCGAAACCGTCGCCTCGAACGGCGAAAACCTGGTGCGCGGCATGAAGATGCTGGCCGAGGACATCGCCGCCGGCAAGGGCGACCTGAAGCTGCGGCAGGCCGACTACTCGCCCTTCGAGATCGGCAGGAACATCGCCACCACTCCCGGCAAGGTGGTCGGCCGCAGCGACGTCGCCGAAATCATCCAGTACGAACCGGCGACCGAGACGGTGCTCAAGCGGCCCCTGCTGATCTGCCCGCCATGGATCAATAAATTCTACATCCTCGATCTGAACCCGCAGAAATCCTTCATTCGCTGGGCGGTTGAACAGGGCCACACCGTGTTCGTCATCTCCTGGGTCAATCCGGACGAGCGCCACGGCACCAAGAGCTGGGAAGCCTATATCCGCGAGGGTCTGCAATACGGCCTCGACACGGTCGAGAAGGCCACCGGCGAACGCGACGTCAACGCGATCGGCTATTGCGTCGGCGGCACGCTCCTGGCGGCGGCACTGGCGCTGATGGCGCAAGAGGGCGACGACCGCATCAAGTCGGCGACCTTCTTCACCACGCAGGTCGACTTCACCTATGCCGGCGACCTGAAGGTGTTCGTCGACGAAGAACAGGTCGCGGCAGTGGAAAAGTCGATGAGCGAAAAGGGTTATCTCGACGGCACCAAGATGGCGACCGCCTTCAAC
>NZ_RZRR01000561.1:0-3804 GCF_003998555.1 Mesorhizobium sp. M7A.F.Ca.CA.002.09.1.1
GTGAGGATGCTCACGCCCGTCGCTTCCAGCCGTTGCCGGACGTGGCTCGCCACCACCGGCGCCACGGCGCGGCCGAGCAGCCGGTCCACCGCCTCGACCACTGTCACCGTGCGGCCGGCGGCCCTCAACGTGGCTGCGATCTCCAGCCCGATGAAACCGCCGCCGAGGATGACGACTTCGTCGGTTTGCGCGCTGAGGTCGCGAATCAGCCGCGCATCGGCCAGCGAGCGCAGCGACAGCACCCCGGACAGATCGGCACCGGGCAGCGGCAGCGTGCGCGGGCGCGAGCCTGTCGCCAGGATCAGGTGGTCGAAGGCAAGCGCACCACCGCCGGCAATATCCAAACTGCGGCGTCCGGCATCGATGCGATCGATCCTGACGCCAGGCCGGTAGTCGATGGCGCTGCCGGTGTAAAAGGCCTCGCCGCGCAAGGGTTGTGGCTTGGCCTCGGCATCCTTGATGAAGGTCTTCGACAGCGGCGGCTTGTGGTAGGGCAGTTCGTCCTCATCTCCGACGAGGATTACCGGTCCGTCATAACCGTCCTCGCGCAGACTTGCGGCCGCTTGCACGCCCGCATGGCCCGCGCCGACAATGACCACACCGTTCTTCATCGCACTCAATCCCGATTCTACCCTAGGATGTTCCGCCAGATGGCAATTGTCTGGCACCGCTGCAAGCGAGCTTTTGCGGGTCGCATCCGGGATGGCGGCTGTCAATCGCACAGTTCAGCGGCAAGACCGGTGCAGGAAAATGCATAAAGTTGACAGTCGCAGTTTAGAATAATTCTAAACTGTTGTTTCGATTGACTTTTCTTGCGGATTGTCATTGACATCCGACGGTGTCGCAGCTTTATGGAAGCTCGCGCGTCAGCGCATCCCTTTAATGTCTGGGCCTTGAACCCTTTCGATTGGAGGCATTTTGGTGTCTTTCTTCCGCGAACCGCGCGATGGCGCGGCATCTCTTGCGCCCAATGGCCCGCAGATGGCCTGGCGCCGGTTGCTGCGCGCGCCGTTTACAGAATTTCCGAGAAACTGGAGAGTGATCATGACAGCACGATATGGCAGCAGGCTTGCGGCGATCGGCGCCACTGCCCTGCTGACGGCGGCGGTATTCGTGTTGCCGGCAAAGGCGGAAACCGATGTAAAGGCGGTCATCAAGACCTATTCCGACATCGCGCTCGCGAAATACGAAGATTCGCTGACCACCGCGCAGGCGCTCGACAAGGCGGTCGACGCGCTGCTCGCCACGCCATCGGTGGAAACCCTCAACGCTGCCCGTGACGCCTGGAAGGCATCGCGCGTTCCCTACCAGCAGACCGAAGTCTACCGCTTCGGCAACAAGATCGTCGACGACTGGGAAGGCAAGGTGAATTCCTGGCCGCTGGATGAAGGCTTGATCGACTATGTCGCCAAGAGCTACGGCACCGAATCGGACGCGAACGCGCTCTACACGGCCAATGTGATCGCCAACAAGGAGATCGAGATCAACGGCAAGAAGGTCGATGCATCGAAGCTTTCGCCGGAATTCCTCTCCGGCACGCTGCAGGGAGCCGGCGGCATCGAGGCCAATGTCGCCACCGGCTATCACGCCATCGAATTCCTGCTCTGGGGCCAGGACCTGCATGGCACCGGCCCGGGTGCCGGCGAGCGCCCCGACACCGACTACGACCTCAAGAACTGCACCGGCGGTAATTGCGACCGCCGCGCCGAGTATCTGAAATCGGCCAGCGACCTTCTGGTTTCGGATCTTCAGGAGATGGTCGGCAACTGGAAGGAAGACGGCGCCGCCCGCAAGGCTCTTGTCGATGGCGAGCCGAACACGGCGATCTCGACGATCTTCACCGGCATGGGCTCGCTGTCCTACGGCGAACTGGCCGGCGAGCGCATGAAGCTCGGCCTACTGCTGCATGATCCGGAAGAGGAGCACGATTGCTTCTCCGACAACACCTACAATTCGCATCTCTACGACGCCATCGGCATTCGCGCGGCCTATCATGCGAGCTACACGCGTCTCGACGGCACCATCGTTTCGGGTCCTTCGGTGGCCGATATGGTGAAGGCGGCCGACCCGGCGATCGACAAGGAACTGTCTGACAAGCTCGATGTTTCGGTCGCCAAGATGGAGGCGATCAAGGCGCGTGCACTGGCCGGCGAGGCCTATGACCAGCAGATCGCCGAGGGCAACATTGAGGGCAATGCCACCGTCCAGGCGGCGATCGATGCGCTGATCGATCAGACCAAGTCGATTGAGCGCGCCGTCGGCTCCCTGAAGCTCAGCACCATCGCCTTCGAAGGGTCCGACAGCCTCGACGCGCCGGACAAGGTGTTCAAGTAAGGGGTAAACGACGGAGACTGACCCGGAGCCGGACAACCGGCTTTGGAACGGCCTCCGCCAGAAGATCAAGCCACACGGCGCGGGAGACGCCGTCAGCCAGCCGAGCAAGCCAATGCTGATTTGTCATTGCAACATCATCACCGAGAAGGAGATCGAGCAGACGATCGTCGGGCTGCTGGACCAGGATCCCTGGCAGTTGATCGTGCCGGCGAAGATCTATCATGCAATGCAAAAGCGCGGTCGCTGTTGCGGCTGCTTCCCAAATGTGGTGGAAACGATCATTCGGGTCACCGAAAACTACCACGCCCGCTCGGAGGCGAGCGGCGTGGATGTCGTTTCACACCTGGATCGCGTCAGAGGCCTGCGCATCCAATACGGGAGCAGAATTCATGAAAGGCGATCCGCAGATCATCGAGCGGCTTAACGAGGCCCTTTTTCTGGAGCTTGGGGCCGTCAATCAGTACTGGGTGCATTTCCGTCTGCTTGAGGACTGGGGATACGCGAAGCTGGCAAAGAAGGAGCGGGCGGAATCGATCGAGGAGATGCACCATGCCGACAAGCTCGTCGCCCGCATCATCTTCCTCGAAGGCCATCCGAACCTGCAGTCCGTGGCGCCGCTGCGCATCGGGCAGAACGTCAAGGAAGTGCTCGAATCCGACCTTGCCGGAGAATATGACGCACGTACCGCCTACAAGCGTTCGCGCGAAATCTGCAACGACGCCGGCGACTACGTGACGATGAAGCTGTTCGAGGAATTGCTGGCCGACGAGGAGGGTCACATCGACTTTCTTGAGACGCAGCTCGACCTGCTTGCCTCGATCGGCGAGGAGAAATACGGCCAGCTCAACGCCGCATCGGCAGACGAGGCGGAGTAAGGGCATGCGGGAATGCGGCGCCTGCTAGAATTCGTGCGCCGCTCGCGGCGGGCCAATGGCTCGCCGCCCCCTGAGAAGACGCCAGCCGGATTGGCGCGTCGGCGCTGTGTCATGCTCGTGTTGGCGCTTACCTCTTCGGCGATGGCGGGTGATCTTCAGCCGGCCGGCTTCGCTACCACGCGCACCGACCTCAATGCGAAGGATCAGGCGCGCGCCATCGCCGTCACCAGGCCGACCACGGATTTTTCCAGGCCAGAGCCGTTCGAACTGATGCAAGGTGGCGCCGGCACGTCCCGAAAGGACGTCAGCCGCGATTCCTTCTCGCAATCCTCGGCCAACCTCACCTTCGAGGAACAGGGCGACTTCAAGCTTGGCAATGCCCTTTTCCGCAAGAACTGGGTCTCGTCGCCATCCTCGACGCAGGCGTCGGACGGGCTCGGCCCGCTGTTCAACGAACGTGCCTGCCAGAACTGTCATCTGAAGGACGGCCGCGGCCCCCCGCCGCAAGGCGACGCCGGCACCACGTCGATGTTCCTGCGGCTGGCCCGCGACGCCAGCAGCGTGGAAGAGAAGGCGGCGCTTGCCGACCATGAGG
>NZ_RZRR01000562.1:0-3796 GCF_003998555.1 Mesorhizobium sp. M7A.F.Ca.CA.002.09.1.1
GCTGAATGCGGTACCCAATCGTGTCCTCAACCAGACTTCGTTCCTCCTTGCTGATGGCCCCGGCGCTGGCCTGGCTCGCGGCCTTGATGGTGGTGCCGTGCGCGCTGGTACTGGCGCTCGCCTTCTTCCGGCGTGGCATCTATGGCGGCATCGAATACACCTTCACGCTGGAGAATTTCGGCCTGGTCTTCGACCCGCTCTATGCCGGCATCTTCCTCAATTCGGCGCGCATCGCCGGCACCGCGACCCTGATCGCGGTGGTGATCGGCTATGCTGCCGCCTACGCGATATCGGCGGCACCGCGCCGGTGGCAGCCAGTGTTCCTGTTCTTCGCCGTGCTGCCGTTCTGGTCCAACTATCTGATCCGCACCTATGCCTGGATCGTGCTGCTCAACCGCGAAGGCCTGATTACCCAGCTGCTGCGCTGGTTCGGCTACACCGGCGAGCCGCCGTCGATGCTCTACACCGAAGGCGCCGTCATCGCCGGCCTGGTCTATAACTACCTGCCCTTCGTCATTCTCGCCTGCTACGCGCCGCTGTCGCGACTCAACCCGGAACTCGCCGAGGCCTCGCGTGATCTCGGCGCTTCGGCAGCCACCACGTTCCGTCGTGTCATCCTGCCGCTGACCGTACCGGGCATCGCCGCCGGCGCGGTCTTCGTCTTCGTGCTGTCGATCGGTAATTTCGTCACGCCCGCGCTGCTCGGCGGCGGCCGCTTCCAGATGATCGGCAACCTCGTCTACGACCAGTTCCTGACCGCCAACGACTGGCCTTTCGGGGCGGCACTGGCGATGGCGCTGATTGCCATCATGCTTCTGGTACTGATGGCGCAAGCGCTGGCCGCCAATCGCGCCTCGGGTCACGTCACGCAAGCCGGCGGAGACACCGATGGCTGAGCGCTCCCCTGCCACGCGGCGCACGCTCTGGCTCGTGCTCAGCCTGGTCTTCGCTTTCCTCTACATCCCGATCGCCGTGCTGGTGGCGCTGTCCTTCAACGAAGGCGGGTTGCCGACGGCATGGTCGGGATTCTCCCTGAAATGGTATGTCTCGCTGGCCTCGAATTCGGCGATCCTGTCCGCGGCCCTCAACACGCTGATCGTGGCGCTGGTCTCGACCGCGATCGCCACTCTGCTCGGCACGCTGCTGGCGATCGGCATCGAGATGCGCCGGCAATACGGCAAGGCCCTCGAAGCGCTGATTTTCGCACCGATGATCATTCCCGACATCGTGCTGGCGATCGCGCTGCTCTCGTTCTTCTCCATGCTCAATCTAACCATGGGCCTGCACACCATCATCCTCGCCCATGTCGTCTTCAACCTCGCCTTCGTCTGCTCGGTGGTGCGCGCGCGGCTGAAGAGTTTCGACTGGTCGATCGTCGAGGCCTCCGCCGATCTCGGCGCCTCCGCGCTCACCACCTTCCGGCGGGTGACATTGCCGGTCATCGCGCCGGCGGTGATTGCAGGGGCGCTGCTCGCCTTCACGCTCTCGGTCGACGAGTTCATCATCGCCTTCTTCACCGCTGGCGCCGGCCGCGCCTCGACGACGCTGCCGATGCAGATCTACGCCATGATCCGCTTCGGCATCACGCCGGAGATCAACGCGCTGGCGACCATCGTCATGGCGGTCTCGATCACCGCGCTGACCCTGTCGCAGCGGCTCAACCGTGGGATCATCGGCCAATGAGCGAACCCCGCACTCTGCTGGCCATCGATCATGTGTCGAAGAATTTCGGCAGGGTGATGGCCGTCGACGGCATCTCGCTCGACATCCGCGAGAACGAGTTCTTCGCTTTGCTCGGCCCGTCCGGCTGCGGCAAGACCACGCTCTTGCGCATGCTGGCCGGTTTCGAGACGCCCAATGACGGGCGCATCCTGCTCGACGGACGTGACATCGCCAAAACCCCGCCCAACAAGCGGCCGGTCAATCTGATGTTCCAATCCTATGCGCTGTTTCCGCATATGAGCGTTCGCGCCAATGTCTCCTACGGCCTGGAGATGGAACGTTTGCCAACAGCTGAAATCCGCTCCCGCGTCGATGCCATCCTGGCGACGACCGAGCTCGTCCCCTTCGCCGACCGCAAGCCGGAGCAATTGTCGGGCGGCCAGAAGCAGCGCGTCGCGCTTGCCCGCGCGCTGGTCAAGCGGCCTCGCCTGCTGCTGCTCGACGAGCCGCTCGGCGCGCTCGACAAGAAGCTGCGCGGCGCCATGCAGCTGGAATTGAAGCGCCTGCAGCACGAGGTCGGCATCACCTTCGTCATCGTCACCCATGACCAGGAGGAATCGCTCGTCATGGCCGACCGCATGGCGGTGCTGAAAGACGGCAGATTGCTGCAATGCGACACGCCGCACGCGATCTACGAACACCCCGCCGATCGCTTCGTCGCCGACTTCATCGGCGTGATGAATTTCGTGCCGGGCCAAGCCGCCGTCGATGGCGTTGTAGCCACGAATGGCGCACGCATATCAGGCAAGGTTCCGGCAACGCTCTCGCCCGGCGCATCCGCTGTCGCTTCGGTGCGCCCTGAGCGCATCCGGCTATTCCCATCGGCGGAAACCGCCAACCGCATCACCGGCACGGTCGAGGCGCTGGCCTATCAGGGGCTGGACCTGCAGCTGCATGTCCGCACGCCCCTGTCGCCAAAGCCGTTCCTGGTGCGCGTCACCGCAGATGCCGCCGACCGCCGGCCGGTCTCGTCGGGCGACCAGGTCGAACTCGGCTGGGATGCCGCCGATGTCAGAATTTTCGCAGAATGACAGGAGAAGCCTGATGGCGCAGAAGACGATCGCGTTTTTTCCAGAAGCCGCCTACGGCCCGGCGCTCAATTCCGTCGGTATCGCCCAGGCAGTCGAAGCGCGCGGCCACAAGGCGGTGTTCCTGTCCGACCCCGGCTTCGTCGATGTCTACAAGGGCTACGGCTTCGAGGCGCATCCGGTGAACCTGTCGGAGCCGATGCCGCCCGAGCAGATGGCGAAATTCTGGGAGGATTTCATCAACGGCCATATCCCGAACTTCCGCAAATCGCCCTACGACCAGGTCGACAACTACGTCAAGGATTGCTGGACGGCGATCGTCGACAGCGCCAAATGGGCGCAGAAGGATCTGCCGCGCGTTCTCTCAGCCATCAAGCCGGATGTGATCTGCGTCGACAACGTCATCCTGTTCCCGGCCATCAAGCAGTACGGCAAGCCGTGGGTGCGCGTCATCTCCTGCTCGGAAAACGAGATCGAGGACGAGGACATCCCGCCCCATCTCTCCGGCTGCGGCGAGAACGACCATGCCGGCCACCAGCGCTACCGCGACCACTTCAATGCGGTGATCAAGCCGATCCATGACGACTTCAACGGCTTTCTCACCGCCAACCACGAGGCGCCCTATCCGATCGGCCAGTTCTTCGAAGCCTCGCCCTATTTGAACCTGCTGCTCTACCCCGAAGCGGCAAAATTCAAGCGCCGCCATCCGCTCGACCCGGCAAAATTCCAGTACCTCGAAGGCTGCGTGCGGCACGAAAAGCCGTACACGGTGCCGACCTTCTCCAGGAACAATGACGGGCCGCTGCTCTACGTCTCCTTCGGCAGCCTGGGCGCCGGCGATGTCGATCTGCTGAAGCGCATCATCGCGACATTGGGCAAGACGCGCTACAGGGCTCTGGTCAATGTCGGCGGCTACAAGGACCAGTACACGGACGTGCCCGGTAACGTCATTGTCGACAGCTGGTTTCCGCAGCCCTCGGTGATCCCGCAGGTCGATGCCGTCATCCACCATGGCGGCAACAACTCGTTCACCGAGTGCCTCTATT
>NZ_RZRR01000563.1:0-3795 GCF_003998555.1 Mesorhizobium sp. M7A.F.Ca.CA.002.09.1.1
ACGCAGCGGTGTGAGACGGGCATTCTTGTGGATGTTCATTCGGACCCTCCGATGGATGCTGAAGCGTGGTAACTCCAGTCTCCTCGGTCCGGTCCGAATGGACAACCTCTCGAAAGCTCACACCTAGGATGGGTGCTGCCACGCGGCTCGGACTCAGCGTGCATTATCACGTAAATGTTGAGAGAATGAATGGCGCCGCGAAGGGCAATTCCAGCCGTCCAAAGCGACAGGCGTGTCGCGGCCTCGACATTGCAGTGGCGCTTACCTAACACGGCCTCACACTGCCCTCTAAACGGCCCCGAATTTGAACTGACGGCCCCTGGCCGGTTCATCGGGCAGGTCAAGGGCTAGGTGTAGTACACAGGGCTCATAACTTTCAGTTTCTAGTTGGTACGATGGGCCGTGGACGGTCGATGCAGACTTCAAGATGGCGAACGAAGCTCTCCATGCGTGCGTTGTCGAGGCAAGTGCCTTTGCCATGCTCGCGACTGGAGAGATTTCAAAATGAGCCTTGTAAGCGGAGAATGCCGCCGACGCTGTTCGGCTTGCTCGTGCCCTTGACGGCGGTAGGCTCGGCAGGGCCGAGGCCAGAGTTGCCGTAGTGGTCGTAATCGACCTCGGCTGTGACCGTGAAGCCGGGAACGACCATGTAGGCGACGTTTGCAGCCACACCAGCATCCTTGAGCTGATCACCCGAGACCTGAAGGTTGAACGAAGTTTTCTCGTCAAACTCGTAGGTGGCGCCCGCCCAGAAAGCCCACTGGCCGTTCCAGATTTTGTACGAGCCGCGCCCATGATTGGCAATTGCGCCGTTTGAGTCCTCGTTGAGACTGGCATTGGAACCGTAGCCGAAGAGTCCAAACAGCGACAGCTGGTTTGTGACAGCGACGTCGACGCGGATCTTGCCGGCAAAAGCTTCGTAATTGCTGTCATAAGCCGCGACGCCGATGATCGAGCCCCAGCCTTGCGTGTATTTCAAGCCGGCGACAACGTGCGGAATATAGCTGTCGATAGTACCGGCTGAGCCCGATCCTTGTTCGAGCGAAATCACAGTCGAAATGCCGTTGCCGGCGTCGAAGTGGTACTGAGCCACGTTGGTGTCGAAGCCGGCCGACGGAACGAGCATACTATCGAGAACGTTGCCAGCGTAGCTTGCAAACGTATCGAAGGCCGACCCCTCCTTGCCAACTCGCAGGCCTCCCAGCTCGACCCAGGCAGAAGCCAGTGCGAGGCCGCTGTTGAAATCATAGTTCTGAGGACTGTCATGCGAGTTAGCGCTGTTGCCAAAATTCACCTGGGTTTCGGTATAGGTCGTCAACGCGCCGAGCTCGGTCTGCTGGCCGGTCCAAGTTTTGAACGTGAAGCGTGTGCTGTTTCGCCAAGTGCCTTGGTCCTCGCCAGTTCTCACGTCCGAGGTTCTTGCGCTGTCATACGATCGGACGTCACCCAGGCCGATATCGTAACGGACATAGCCGCCGATGCGCAGGCAGGTCTCGGTGTTGGGAATATAGGAATATCCCGAGCCGAGGACGTCGCAGATCTTGATGTACTCGGCCGGTTCCCGCTCGGCGCCAGCTGCTCGACCGACGGAAATGGTCATCAGAGCAGTTAAGCCGAGAAGAGGACTCTTGATGTACATGTCTAGATCTCCATGAAGGAATAAAAAGGATAGAGGCGAAAGAGCAAGCTTTTCCTCTAAATTTTGTGCGTGTTGTCTCCAATATGTGGACGCCAAAGCGCTTGACACGAGAGGTGAGCCAGCGTAAAAGCCACATGTACTTATAATAGTGTTTTCTGCTAGGAGATTCATTATCGTTTACATGTGAAACACTCCGGTCGGACCGCTGCAGCTCTCCGAATAGAGCAGCAAGCGACATGCCAACCTGAAGCGTAGATGCGGCCGACACCAAAATCGGGCCGACGCGCCTTCGTCTCGCTGGAATCACTTTTTTTGAGGGTCACTGCGAAAAGAAATGTGCGACACGGTTCGCCATGTTCGATATGTGACAGTCTCGTTTAACAGCGACGGCTTCCCGTCTGACCGCAACGGAGGCCGCGCCATCCGCTACCGAGAAGGATCACTGCGCGTACGCTCCGCAAGGGCTGCGCCAGGAACAGAGGGCGTGCACGTCCGAGGCGTCGCATGGTGGCCGCAGCACCTTTTCGCCGCTGTAAGTTCGCCGTGCAGGTACATTGCGCGGCCGGAAGCGAGAGGGAGCGCACCCTGAAACGGCTGCCTACGGCTCGCCTCGAGTAATTGGCGATGAACAGTATTCTCGAGAACTTAGTCTCGACGGAAAGAGCAACGAAAGGAAGCCGCTTGGACGAGCACGATCCGAAGGAAGAACCGATCGAGACCATTTTCCGCAACGGCACAATCACTGCCGTGGGTATCCTGCTTGCCTTTTCCCTCGGCTTCCTCACTCATTGGGCCGCGAACCCCTTGCCATGGCAACTCTACGATCTGTTCGCCGTAGTGCCGATCCTGCTCGGCATCGCACTGCAGATGAGAGCGCTGTCCATGCTGCTCGACATGAGTTCCTTGCGGCGCCCCATCTACGAACGCGCCAATCGCATTTTCATGGTCGGCCTCATCCAGACCGCGTGTGGCGTCGGCATGGCCATCTTGGTCGATCTTTTCGGGATATCGGTAGGGGGCACGCTGCCCGGCGCTTGACGACAAGCCACACCGCTCTTCGCTCGAAGCGACGTCAAGCCGGGGAACCTTGTGCACCCCCTAGCGGCGTCCTCCTTTCATCAAATGAGCCGACGTCAGCTTTAGAGCGTCTCGGTGGCTAAAGCCGGTATGGTTTTTCGGCCGGCAGGGAAGGCCGCTGGCTGGACCTGGATGGCGTCTGAACGAGGCTTGACAGGTCCGTTGCGTCGGACATGAATTTCGCATTGCAAAGTTCTTCCGCAGACGCCTCAAGCACACTGCACTGGCGTCACGTACTCAGACGTTGAATGCGGCACCGCACCATCACCTCAGGCGCAACCATGGCACGCGCGCTCCCCGGCGTGGTTGACCCCATCCTGTCCAAACGAGACTGCGACATAAGCGGGACGCACTGACTTAGGTCAGAGACCAGGACGAGCGCGCAACGAAAGAATGATGGATGAGCGACGTGGGATGACAGCTCCTTGCACACCTCAATCCTGACAAAGTACCGGGACCCCCGGCCGCCTTGGTATACCATCTATCCGACTGTGCCAGACTTCTCTGCGGCAGTTGGTGCTGACGATTATGAGGAATGGCTGGGGGGCCTCCCGGCCGACGAATCGGTGTCGCTCTATTTCCACATTCCGTTTTGCCGATCCATGTGCTGGTATTGCGGCTTCCCTACCGCGGTCATCCGTCGCAACGGCCCGATCCTTAATTATTTAGCGGTGCTGCGTCAGGAGATCAGTTTGGTGTCGGAGCAAGTGCGGCAAGGGCTGCCGGTGAGCGATGTGCATTTCGGCGGCGGAACGCCTCACCTTATCGGGCCAGCCGAGCACTTGGCGCTGATGGAATTTCTACGCCGCCACTTCGCTTTCAGCAAAACTGCTGCGATCGCCGTGGAGATCGATCCCCGAACGTTCACACCGGAAATGGCCGAAGCCCTGGCAGCTAACGGTGTCAACCGCGCGAGCATCGGATGCAGAGCTTTGATCCCGATGTGCAAAGGCGATCAATCGGATCCAGAGTAAGGTGCAGACGGCCGCTGCAGTCCAAAATCTCCGCCGGCATGGCGTTGGCCATATCAACTTCGACCTCATCTTCGGTCTACCGAAACAGACTGTGCAGTCCTGCAT
>NZ_RZRR01000564.1:0-3790 GCF_003998555.1 Mesorhizobium sp. M7A.F.Ca.CA.002.09.1.1
ATGTGCAAACAAGCTACGTCACGAACATTTGAAAAGCAAGGCAATGATTCAGCGCTGATGGGGATAGGTGCTCGCTGTCCGGCTCACGCCAGCGCTGTCGCGAGCAATTTTGCCTGCGGTGTCAACTCGTCGAAGCGGCGGGCGCAGAGGTTGAGCTGGCGCGTTGCCCAGTCATCGGTCAGCCGCAGTGTGCGTAGCGTCCGCGCCGAGCGGCGGGCGGCACTTTCCGGCACGATGGCGATGCCGGCACCTTGCGCGACCAGCCGGCAGACATTGTCGAGGCCGGGAACGTGGATGCGGATATGCAGATGGCCGCCAAGGCGGGCCGCCTGGCGGGCGATGTGCTCCTGCAGCGCATGGCCGGTGCTGAGGCCGACGAAAGATTCGCCGAGAAGCTCAGTGAGGTTGACGGTGCGGCCTTCAAGGCCGGGCCGGTTTCGCGCGGCGATCACCACCAGCCGGTCGATGAAGAACGGTTTCTGCTCGAGGTGCGCAAGGCCGGCCCAGGTGGCGGCGATGCCGAGATCGGCCGCACCACTGGCCACGGCTTGCGCGATCTCATGGCTGGGGCGCTCGTCGAGCTCGATGTCGATGCCGGGATGCGCGACAAGGAAGGCGGGCAGGATCTCGCGCAGCAACTCGGCTGTGGCGGCGGTGTTGGCCATCAGCCGGACGCGGGCGCGCAGGCCGGTGGCATAGGCGGCGAGGTCGCCGGTCATCGCTTCGATCTGGTTCTGCACCGCGCGCGCATGATGCAGCAGCGCCTGTCCGGCCGCCGTCGGCACCACCCCACGGCGCCGGCGCTCCAGCAGCGGCGCGCCGAGCCGCTCCTCCATGCCCTTGATGCGGGCGCTGGCCGACGCCAGGGCCAGTCCGGCAAGCTCGGCGCCATGGGTGATGCTGCCGCGTTCGGCCACCAGCAGGAACAGGCGGAGATCGACCAGATCGAAGCGCATTCTCTTGCTCCTGCGAATATTCAGCGCCGGGAAGGCGGTCGGCCAACCAGCCTTCGTCGTGGCCGAAGGCTGGCAGCGCAACTTCCACATTGTGATCGGCCAGGATTTTCGTCAAACAGTTTCGAAGGAGAATTGCGATGAACGAACGAACATCAGGCCGGCTCGGCATTCTTGAAAGCACGGCGATCGTGCTGGCCATTGCGGTGGCCGGCCTTGCCATGGCGCGAGCGGGATCAGGCCTGCGGGGATGCGCGGCGACGGTCGTATCCACCAGCCGCGATGCGGCGCCGGCAAAGGCCGCCAGCCCGGATGCCGACGCAACCGATATGCTGCTGCATGACTGATCCGGCCCTGAAGATACGATCATGCTGAGCGCCGGCATCCTCGCCTGGATCGGCGCCGTGTTCCTCGCCGCCGGCTTCGTCAAGGGCGTCGTCGGCATGGGCCTGCCGACCGTTGCGATGGGCCTGCTGGCGGTGACGATGCCGCCGGCGCAGGCGGCTGCCCTGCTCTTGATCCCGTCGCTGGTTACCAACCTCTGGCAATTGCTGACCGGCCCGTCCTTCGCCCGGCTGTGCAAGCGGCTGTGGACGATGATGGCCGGCGTGATGCTCGGCACCGTTGCCGGCGCCGGCCTGCTGACCGGCACGCATACGGGCGCGGCCTCAGTGGGGCTGGGCGCCGCACTGGTGCTTTATGCGATCCTCGGCCTCGCCAAAGCCGGCTTCACCACGCCGGCGCGCCGCGAAGCCTTGATGTCACCGCTGGTCGGGGTGGCGACCGGGCTGGTCACCGGCGCCACCGGCGTCTTCGTCATCCCGGCGGTGCCCTATCTGCAGTCGCTGCGGCTGGAGAAAGAAGACCTGATCCAGGCGCTCGGCCTGTCCTTCACCGTGTCGACGGCGGCGCTCGCCATCGGGTTGTTCAAGGCAGGCGCCCTGGCGTCGCCGAGTGCGCAACTGGTGGGGTCGGTCGCAGCCCTTGTGCCGGCGCTGGCCGGCATGTTCGCCGGCCAGGCGCTGCGCCAGAAGATGAGCGTCGAGACCTTCCGCAAAGTGTTCTTCGCGGGGTTGCTGGCGCTTGGGGTCTATCTCGTGGGGGAGTTGGTGTTCTAGGCGCCGGACTTCCCCAGAGCACTGGCAGGAAGTCGTCAGCCAATGCTTTCGCTGAGATCAGCGAGCGTGACCATGAGTGTCAACGGCTCGACCGGCGAGGGCTCGAACCCGATGGTGATGTAGAAAGCTCGGGCATCGTCGGAAATCGCATGCACCACTATGCCTTTGATGCCCAGTATTTCAGCAGCCTGGAGAATTCGTAGACCGGCATCCCTTACCAGCGCCCGACCGATGCCCCGACCGTGATAGGCTTGGTCTACGGCCAACCTGCCTAGCACTGCGACGGGGATCGGATCGGGCATGTTGCGCCGGAAACGGCTGGAAGCTTCGACCATTTTCACGGCGCCGCTGGCAACGGCATAGTAGCCAATCACACGGTTGCCTTTGCAAGTCACATAGGTCCGGGATGCACCGCCCGCTTGATTGGTGCGAGCACGTTTTTTCAACCAATCGTCGAGCGCTGTAATGCCCGACGAAAATTCCCCGAGTTCGTGATGATCCGCGAGTGGAACCGGGACCGACAGCGTCACGCAGCTTCCCACGGAGCCTTTGTCGTCATCGTGCGGCGCAATCGGTCGTTGGGCTGCGGCGGCGCGTCGAGGCGTGCCAGAAACGCAGCGTAGACATCCGGTTCGACGGTAAACACGAGACGGTTGAGCAACGCTTCCTCAGCGGCGCGTTGCGAGGCTTCAAGCATGAAGTCGGTGCGATTCTTACCGAGCAATTCGGCTGCGCGGTCGATCAGATTGCGAACTTCCGGCTTGACGCGGATGTTGAGCGGAACGCTCTTCGGCACCGGATGATGTGACGTTGGCATGGACGGCTCCTTCGTTGCGCATATCTAGCACAGCGTAACGACATTGTCATTACCCGCTTCGATGGAGCATGCGATCCGTAGTAGCCCTACCGCACGACCAGCACCGGGATCTCCGTGTAGGACAGCACTTCCGCCGTCTGGCTGCCGAGGAGCAGCTTGCCTAGTCCGCGGCGGCCGTGCGAAGCCATGACGATCAGGTCGCAGCCCAGGGCCTGCGACAGTTCCAGAATGGCTTCGGCGGGCCTTTTGTCCTCGACATGCACGACCTCCGCCGAGACGCCGGCGGCGTCGGCCGATGCCTTGCACTTGTCGAGAACTTCCTTGGCGTATTTGCGCGCTTCTTCCTGATAGGCGGCCAGTTCATCGCCGGCGGCGTAGCCGGCCATGGCGCCGCCCCAGGCGAAGATCGGGAATTGTTCGGAGACGGTGATGAAAGTAACAGAGGCGCCGAGGCCCTTGGCCAATGTCAGGCCGTGGGTAACGCCCTTGTCGGCCAGTTCCGATCCGTCCGTGGCGATGAGCAAATGTTTGTACATGATGACATGACCTGTTGCGCAAGGGCCGATGCCCTTGAGGTGGCGGGAGCCTTGTGGAGGGCTGGCCTTGATATAGTTGCGGCCTCGGGCCGATCACAGGGCCGGCCCCGCCGCGGATCAAGGCCAGGCGACCACGCAGTCTTGTACCAAGCGGATTCCCCTTTGCCGCATCGTCGCCTAAGGTGCCGGTGACATTGAAAGGCAGTCCATGAGCAACCCGTATCCGCAAATCCATCTGGTCCGGCATGGTGAAACGGCATGGAGCCTTTCGGGGCAGCATACCGGCCGCACCGACATGCCGTTGACCCCGGTTGGCGAGGCCGCCGCGCGGGGTCTCGCGGACAGGCTCGAGGGCCTGTCTTTTTC
>NZ_RZRR01000565.1:0-3779 GCF_003998555.1 Mesorhizobium sp. M7A.F.Ca.CA.002.09.1.1
TGCCGCTGACGTTGGTCAGCCTGACATTGTTGGCGCCGCCGACCGAATTGGTCGAATCGAGCGCGATGCTGGCGGCGACGCCAGAGAGATTGATCGCCTGGCCGGTGGTCGCCCTCACCGTTTCTGCGGCAGCGGTAGCTGTGATGCCCATCGTGCCGCCGGTTCCAACAATTCCGGTGCCGCTGGCGGTGTCGATGGTCCCGCCGCCGGTGAAGCTGACCGTGCCGCCGGTTTGCGAGACGCCGACGCCGGTGGTCGTGTCAATGTTGGCGAGGCCGGTGATGTTGAGCGTACCGCTCGCCACCTGAATGCCGCCGCCCGCCGTGACGGCGCTGTTCAGTGTCACCGTGTTGAAGGTGAAGACGCCGGTGTTGCCGGCGTTGATCGCCATAATGCCGGCAGTCGTCGCCGCGGCAACGCTCGTGTTGCCGGTGACGGTGAAGGTACCGGCGACGCCGTCGAAAATGATGCCGCCGCTGCTGCCGCCTGAACTGATGCTGGTCACCACCATATTGACGGTCAGCGGATCGAGATCGAACGCCGCGCCATTCCCCGTGAAGACGCCGCCGCTGCTGCTGTTCAGCGTGAAATTGGTGGTCTTGGTGTTGGCTAGGACGCCGGTGCCGCCATTGTTGAAGACGCTGAACGCGCCGAGATCGAGGGTGCCGCTGGTGTTGGTGAAGCTGAGGCCGTCGCCCTGGACGCGCCCTGGGCCTGGTGAGCCAACACCGATCGTTCCGGCGCTGACAGTGCCGCCGGCGCCGTTGGAGTCGAAGCGGACATTGTTGAAGGCGATGCCGCCGCCAGTGCCGCCGAGCACAGTGTTGTCGGCAAAGGACTGGATCTCGACCGAGTTGTCCGTCGCGCTGATGTTCTGGCCGGCAAAGGACGCGGCCAGCGCCGATCCCGTCGATTTCAGCGTATTGCCGTCGATCGAAAGCAGAAGCGTGTTGGCCGGCGCAGCTGATGTGGAGAAATCGAGCGCCCTGCCGCCGGCCGCGATGTCGTTGTTGCGGAGGAAGAAACTGGAGGCGGACGTCGCGTTGACGGCGACACCAGTGCCGGTGCCTGTGTTGCGGATGATGAGGTTCTGGAGGCCGCCGGTGACGACGCCCGAGCCTGATGTCGCCAGATCGACCACCGAGCCGGCGGTGTTGCTCTGCAGGATCGGCCGTAGCGTGTCGATGCCCGCCGGTGCCGCGATGATCGGCGAGTTTTGCACGGTGGTGAAATGGAACGCAGCCGAAGCGCCGGCGCTGGTATCGACGCCGAGCTGCGAGACATCGACGGCCGCGTCGTCGCTCTTGAAGGCGAGCAGTACCTGCCCGTCATCGAGCTGGAACGACGTACCGCCGAGGTCAATCGTCGCCTGGCCGCCGTCGACGTTCTTGTCGATGAGCACAATGACATTGGCGGTAGATGCCTGGGCGTTGGTATAGGTGCCCGGATTGAGCAGGCTGCCGTCGCCAAGGGCGGTGGCATCGGCGGTGACATAGTAGACCTTGTACGAAGACAGGTTCGACGTGTCGCCGCTGAAGTTGACGTCGTTGAAATTGTAGTCGCCCGATGTCGGCAGCGTGTCGGTGGCGTGGATGACCTGGCCGTTGCCGAAGGTCTCGATCTTCGATTCGGCCGGGCTGCCGCCGTCGCCGAACACCAGCCTGGCGTTGGTGGCGCTGGAGAACTGGACGCCCTGGGCGACCTTGGTGATGGTCGACGTCTGACCAGCAGGGCCAGGATTGTTGTTGAGGAGGTCACCGAGCTGGATCTTGCCGGTGCCGGTTGTCGTCGTGCCGGCCATGTCGATGCCGAGCGAACCGGTGGAGTTGCCGCCGTCGACATCGAAATCGTCGGCCGTGATGGTGCTCGTGCCGAGCGCCGCGCCATTGAGGTCGAGGCCGACGGCGTTGGTGGCGCTTGCCGCGATCCCGATGTTCAGGCTGTGGAAATCCAGCGTCGAGCCGAGCGTGCCGGAAACCTGGACGCCGGTGCCAGTGATGCCCTGCAGGTCGACCGCCCCGAGATCGATGGCGCCGCCGCTGACATTGTTGAGTGATATGCCGGTCGCCGCGCCATTGGTCGAAATCGTGTCGAACTTGATGCCGTCCGCGCCGACCGTCGCGCCTGTCGCCCCGGCCACGACCGCCGTCGCATCGCCAAGCTTCAGCGCGGTTCCCGTGCCGGTGGTGATGGTGTTGCCGGTGCCGCTGACGCTGATCGTGCCGGCGCCGAAGGTGCTGGCGCTGAAGCCGGCGCCGCTGGCGGTGGTGATCTTGAGGTTGCCGCCGGTAAAGGCGAGCGAGCCCGTGCCCTGGGTCGGGCCGATGCTGGGGAGCTTGACGATGGCGCCGTTGGCGCCGCTGCTGGTGTCGAATATCTTCGAGGTGCCGGAGAAGGTGGCCGTTCCCTCGGACGATCCGTCAAACAAGACGCCGACGGCGCTCCCGGTATGATTGATCGTGCTCGAAATATTGTACACGCCCTCGGCGTTGCCGCTGAAGGTGAAGACCGCTGTCCCCGGCAGTGCTACTGCCGAGGTCGAAACGACCGAACCGCTCATGTTGAGCTCGCTCCAGTCGCCGCCGCCGACTTGCAAGACGCTACCCGCGCTGACGTTGATCGAGCCGGTGTAGTTCAGTGTGGCGTGGACAAGATCATTGCCGCCGGCGAGCGTGATCGCTGAACCAGTGGTGCTTGTCGTCGCGCCGATGCTGGCGCTGCCGCCATTCCCGCCAACGTTGACGGTCCCGCTCGAGGTCGTCAATGCGATACCGATCTCGGCGCCATCGATGTTCAGGGTGGATCCGGCGACATTGGCGATGTTTATGGTGCCGACCAGCGGCCCACCAATATCGAACCCTCTGTAGCTGACGTCGAGATCGGTCTTGCCGGTGAAATTGACCACGCCGGCGCCGCTCAGGCCGATCAATGAAGCGCCGATGTAGCCGGTATCCCTCAGGCCGCCAATGTTGACGTCGCCGCCGAGATTGATACCTCCAAGCAGCACACCAGCGCCGGTACTCGTGGATACGGCCGAGACGCTGTCGAAGGCAACGCCGCCGGCGCCGACATTGGCGCCGAACAAGATAAGACCGTCGGCGCCGGAATTGATCTCGTTGCCCGTGCCGGTGACCGTAACGGCGCCGGTGGTAAAATCTCCGAAGGCGATGAAGCCGGTGCCGGTCGTCGTCGTTATGTCGAGACCGCCATTGGTGAAATTGATCGCGGAATTGGTGTTGGGGGCCGGTGTGCCTGCGGGGAAATTGCCAACGAGACCCAGGCTGACGGCGTCCGTCGCGCCCGAGCTGATCACCTTGCTGGTGCCCGAGAAGGTGATCGCGGCCGAGTCGTTGCCGGCAATGACGATATTGCCGCCAGCGGCCGCGTTGGTATCAGTCAGGTTGCCCGACAGCGTCACCGAGCCGCCAGTCATGCTCTGGATCGAAACAGCCGCGCCGGTGCCGTTGCTGTTGATGGTGCCGGCATAGGAGATGATCGCGCTGCCGCCGCTCCCGGCAGTCGTCGAGCCGACATTGAAAGCCGTGTTCGCGCCGGTGTTGGTCAGCGTGCCGTCGCCAATGGTCACCGTGCCGGTCAGGTTCTGCAGGTTGATGCCGCCGCCGGTCAGCGTGCCCGCCGGACCGCTGTTGGGCAAGCTGCCACGCGTGACCGTGATGTCGCCGCTGCCGCCATTGGCGTCGAGCAGCGTGCCGGCGACGTTGATGTTGTTGTTGGTGATCGACAAATTGGTGTCGAGGCCGACGACCTTGAACCTGTCT
>NZ_RZRR01000566.1:0-3774 GCF_003998555.1 Mesorhizobium sp. M7A.F.Ca.CA.002.09.1.1
GCGCAAGGGCGGCGGGCATGCGGGTGATCGGCTTCACCGGCGCGGGACACAGTTATCCCGGCCATGCCGACGCGCTCACCGAGGCCGGCGCCGAAACGGTGATCCGCCGCTGGGCAGAGTTGAAAAGCGTGATCGCCGCGCTGTCGGAGTGGTCGGACGCCTGAGAAGCGTGCGCCGCGACGCACGCCTCATGCAACTGCCGAGACCTAGTTCGTCGCGGCAGCCCTCTTGCGGCGGGTCTTCTTCGACTTGTTGGCCGTTGCCTGATGCGCGGTTTCGTCATAGCCGGCAAAGGCCTGATAATCCTGGGCCGTCGGCTCGGGCACGACGACATTGGAATCGGTGAAGACGAACTGCGTGGCAACGGAAGGATCGGTGACCTGGACCTGATACTGGTGGAGCTGCGAATAGAGGACCTGGGTGCCGTGCATCACCGCCGTTCGGATCGGCATGGTGATCGTGCCTGGAGAAAACTTCGGTCCGGGGACAATCTTGCCGGCGACCGCAATCTTCATCGCCAACTGGCCGTTGGCACGGCTGCAGTCGCGTGTCACGTCGCTGACCGACGCCTGGTAGATGATATTGGCCGAATCGTCGGGCGGCGTTGCAGCAGCGGCGTCAGCCTCGGCCTGGGCCGCGGCATCCTGCGCGGCATCGCCGGTCTTCTTGATCCTGGGCTTGGGCTTCTGAGCTTCCCTGGAATAGGTGTTGAAGAAGGCCGTGCCGTCGCGCACGGTCACCCTGGGACAATAGGCCTGCAACTGGCTGGCCAGGATCTTGGGATCCTGCGGCGGCGGTGGCGCCGTCGGGTCCTCCTTCTTGCCGATGCCGAGGTTCAGGATGCCATTGTCGCCCGATTGGCAGCCGGCGGCGGCAAGCATAAAGCCGGTGAGCGCAAGACCCGCCAAAAAGCGACCACTGAATGTACGAAACGCCATGAAACTGCACTTCCCTCTCGCAAAGCTGGTGACGTATATCAACCGCGCGGCAAAAATGCGACTGAGCCAGTGCAGAATTAACCACCTTGCGGTGGACGGAAAAAGCCAGGCAGTAACGGAATTGTGACATGCACTATGTGAGTACCCGCGGGGAAGCCCCCGTTCTTGGATTTTCCGACGCCGTGCTGGCTGGGCTGGCGCGCGACGGCGGGCTCTACGTGCCGCGCGAGTGGCCACAGTTTTCCGCCGCCGAGATCCGCGCCATGCGCGACCTTGCCTATCCCGACCTTGCCATCCGCGTGCTGTCGCCGTTCCTTGGCGGCGAAATCCCGGCGCCCGTCTTCGAGCGGCTGGTCCGCGAAGCCTATGCCACCTTCCGCCACGAGGCTGTCTGCCCGCTGGTGCAGACCGGCCCCAACACCTTCGTCCTGGAACTCTTCCACGGGCCGACGCTCGCCTTCAAGGACGTGGCGATGCAGCTTCTGGCCCGGCTGATGGACCATGTGCTTGCCGAACGCGACCAGCACGCCACCATCGTCGGCGCCACCTCGGGCGATACCGGCGGGGCTGCCATCGATGCCTTTGCCGGTCGCAGCCGGACCGACATCTTCATCCTTTTCCCGCATGGCCGCGTCTCGCCGGTGCAGCAGCGGCAAATGACGACGTCGACGGCTGCAAATGTCCATGCGCTGGCGATCGAAGGCAATTTCGACGATTGCCAGGGCCTGCTCAAGGACATGTTCAACGATCACGGCTTTCGCGACCGGGTGGCGCTTTCGGGCGTCAATTCGATCAATTGGGCCCGCATCATGGCCCAGATCGTCTATTATTTCTCCTCGGCGCTGTCGCTCGGCGCGCCGGACAGGCCGGTTTCCTTCACCGTGCCGACCGGCAATTTCGGCGATATCTTTGCCGGCTATGCCGCCAAGAAGATGGGCTTGCCGATCGATCGGCTGGTCATTGCCACCAATGACAACGACATCCTGGCGCGCACTTTTTCGACCGGCGAATACCGCACCAAGGGCGTCTTTGCGACCACGTCGCCGTCGATGGATATCCAGGTGTCGTCGAATTTCGAACGCTTGCTGTTCGAGGCCTCCGGCCGTGACGCCGCGACCGTGCGGCGCTACATGGACGGCCTGAAGCAGTCCGGTGCTTTCACCATCGAACCCCACCAAATCGCCGGGATGCGGTCCGAATTCGACGCCGGCCGCGCTGATATGGACGAGGTCGCCGCCACCATCCGCTCGACGCTCGCGACCAGCAACTATCTGCTCGATCCGCACACTGCGGCAGCCGTGCATGTCGCCGCAGGCAAGGCGTCAGGCGCCGTGCCGATGGTGGTGCTGGGTACAGCACACCCGGCAAAATTCCCGGCCGCCGTCGAAGCCGCCAGCGGCGTGTCGCCCGCACTGCCCGCATGGCTAGGTGGGTTGATGACATCGGAGGAAAAATACACGGTACTTCCATCCGACCTGAAAATGGTGGAAGATTACGTCGGCCGCCGCGCGCGGGCGGCGCGTTAGGGAGTAGTAGCCATATGGGTGTTGAGGTAAGCCGTCTGTCGAACGGCCTGACAGTCGCCACCGAAACCCTTCAAAGCATCGAATCGGTTGCCCTTGGTGCCTGGGTGAAGTCGGGTGCCCGCAATGAACGTGACGACGAGCATGGCATGGCCCATCTGCTCGAGCACATGGCGTTCAAGGGCACGAAAAGGCGGAGCGCCTTCGAAATCGCCTCGGAGATCGAGGACGTCGGCGGCGAAATCAACGCCGCCACCAGCGTCGAGACCACCTCCTACTATGCCAGGGTGCTCTCCGACGACGTGCCGCTAGCCGTCGACATTCTTGCCGACATCCTGCAGGAGTCCGAATTCGACCCGCAGGAACTCGAACGCGAACAGCATGTGATCCTGCAGGAGATCGGCGCCGCGCACGACACGCCCGACGACATCGTCTTCGACCGTTTCACGGAAACCGCCTATCGCCATCAGACGATTGGGCGCTCCATTCTCGGCACGCCCGAAACGGTCAAGTCCTTCACCTCGAAACAACTTCACGACTTCATAGAGCGGCAATATGGCGCCGAGCGCATGGTGATTGTCGCCGCCGGCGACATCAAGCATGACAATTTCGTGCGCGAGGTCGAAAAGCAGCTCGGCGGCTTCCGCAGCAAGGCCGACAGCACCATCCCGCAATATGCGCAATATGTCGGCGGCGATTTTCGCGAGGACCGCGACCTGATGGACGCGCAGATCGTGCTGGGGTTCGAAGGCCGGGCCTATCATGTGCGCGACTTCTACGCCTCGCAGGTGCTGTCGATGATCCTCGGCGGCGGCATGTCGTCGCGCCTGTTCCAGGAGGTCCGCGAGAAGCGCGGCCTGTGTTACTCGGTCTATGCCTTCCATTGGGGCTTTTCCGACACCGGCGTCTTCGGCGTCCATGCAGCGACCGGCCAGAGCGACATCGCCGAACTGGTGCCTGTCATCATCGACGAACTGCAGAAGGCCGGTGAGAAGATCCTGCAGGAAGAACTCGACCGGGCGCGCGCCCAATATCGCGCCGGACTGATCATGTCAGCCGAAAGCCCGGCCAGCCGCGCTTCGCAGATCGCACGGCAACTGCTTCTGTTCGGCCGGCCGATCGCCAAGGAGGAACTGATGGAACGGCTGTCGGCGCTGACGATCGAGCGGCTGACCGATCTATCGTCGCGTTTGTTCTCGACCAAGCCGACGCTTACCGCTGTCGGGCCTGTGGGCACACTGGCGCCCTACGAGGCGATTCTCGAATCGCTCGCGGGCACGCAGACCGCGGCCCGCAAGCTCGCCGTCTAAGCC
>NZ_RZRR01000567.1:0-3760 GCF_003998555.1 Mesorhizobium sp. M7A.F.Ca.CA.002.09.1.1
GTAGAAATGCCTGCCGAGTAGAGTCTTTGGCAAACGCTGGCCTTAGGGCGTGGCCGGCGGCAGATCAAAATCCAGCGCGGCGATCTCATCCAGAGCCGCGCGCAAATCTTCGGCCTTGTCCTTGCCGACGACATCCTCGAAACGCTGCTGGGCGATTTGCCACAGTTTCATCGCTTCCTCGATCTTGTCCAGGCCCTTTGGCGTCAGTCGTACACGCTTGACGCGGCGGTCCTCCGGGTCGGCGAAGGTCTCGACATAGCCGTCGCGGATCAGCGGTTTCAGCGTATGGCCGAGCGCCGACAGGTCCATGATCAGCGACGTGGCGATGGCGCCCATCGCCGGCTCATCGCCCATATGGATCTGGTAAAGCAGGCCCTGCTGCGTCGCCTTGAGGCCTGACGGCTCCACCACATCATCATAAAACTTGCCGAGCTTGCGCGCCGCGCGGCGCAGCGCGGCGTTGTTGCAGAGCGTGAGGCCGGGCAGGCTGTCCTTTGACATGATGGTCCCTGGCGCCGGCGAATGAGGCCCGGCTGCTCCCCTCAAATAATCCCCGCCCGTCTCATTGACAAGATAGTGGCATATGCCTACTTCACGATTAATGGTATATGCCACTATCTTGCGGCTTTCCGGCAGCGCGGCAGATGCCACGGTGCCGGGGGTCATTCGAAACGAACAAGATCAGTTGAAGAAGGAACAGGACAATGAGTGGACAGGGCAACAAGGGCACGGCGGTCGTCACCGGTGCTTCGTCGGGCATCGGCGCGGTCTATGCCGACCGGCTGGCCGGGCAGGGCTACGATCTGGTGCTGGTGGCGCGGCGCGCCGACCGGCTGGAGGAACTGGCCGGGAAGCTGCGCCAGACCTATAGCCGCAAGGTCGGCGTGATCAGCGCCGATCTTGCAAACGACGATGATGTGCGCCGCGTCGAGCAAGCTGTAACAGCCGACGAGAGCATCACACTGCTGGTCAACAATGCCGGCATCGGCGGCCAGGCCGTCGTGGCCACCGCCGATGTCGACGCGGCCGAGCGCATGATCAAGGTCAACACCATCGCCTTGACGCGTCTAACCCGCGCCGTGCTGCCGGGGCTTTTGGCACGCAACCGCGGCGGCATCGTCAACATCGCCTCGGTGCTCGCCTTCGACACCTCCTTCGGCGGCATCTACAGCGGCACCAAAGCTTATGTGGTCAACTTCACCGAAGCCCTGCACCGTGAGGTTGAGGGCACCAATGTGAAGGTGCAGGTGGTGCTGCCGGGCGCGACCCGGACCGATTTCTGGGAACTTGCCGGCACCGATATCGCCAACGTTCCGAAGGAGATCATCATGACCGCCGACGACATGGTCGATGCCGCACTTGTCGGCTTGGCCAAAGGCGAGGCGGTCACCGTGCCCGCGCTTGCCGATGCGGCCAAGCTCGACACATTCCTCGGCGCCCGGCAAGCCTTCTACGGCAGCCTGCACGCCGACAAGCCGGCGGCGCGTTACGGGGTTTGAAGTTTGAGAGGCTGGTTCGCTTTGCGAACCAGGACCCCCACCCCGCTGCTTCGCAGCGACTTGCCGGGGCGAGCCACGGGTCTCGCCCGTCCTTCGGACCCCCATAAGGGGGAAGGTTGGGGACGCGGCTTGTCCGCCCATGCGACAATGGTCTTGTGGGGTGCGAAAAGCTGGACTCCCCACCTCCCCCTTGTGGGGAGGTCGGACCGAAGGTCAGGGTGGGGGGCTGGCGCGGGTTTTGGCTTGAGCGCTTTACACCGACCGCCACATCGGAATGATCGAGGCGGCCAGTACCAGCGCCAACACGACGTTGAGCGCGCGCCATTGCCATTCGGTCTTGAGCAGCCGCGCCAGCACCATGCCGGCCACGCACCACAGTGACAGCGAGGCGGCGGCCGCGAGGCCGAAAGTGGCGCCGAGCAGCAGCGCGAGCTGCATCGGTCCGCTGGCCAATGCCGCGAACGACGCCGCGGCGCCCAGTCCCATCGCCCATCCCTTCGGGTTCATCCATTGAATGCCGGCGCCGCCGAGAAAGCTGTTCGGCCTGGCCATGCTCACATCCAGATTAGGCGGTCCGCTGCGGCCGATCTTGATCGCCAGCCAGACGAGATAAAGTGAGCCGGTGACCTTCATCGCCAGTTGCAGCGAGGGCACGGCGAGCAGCAGGCCGGCAAGCCCGGCGGCAGCGGCACCCGTGACGGTGGCGAGGCCGGCGGCGCTGCCGACCAGCAAAGGCACGGAACGGCGAAAGCCGAACTGCGCGCCGGACGCGGTCGACAGGGTCGTGGCGATGCCGGGCGTGGTGGTGGCGACGATGGCAAACAGGATGAGCGGGAAAATGGGCTCGAGCATGCGGCGTCCTCGGTGGGAGGGCTGCCATCGTAGCTGCGCACGAACTTCAGTAAATGCAATGTTTGCTATGGTTGACATTAGCAAGCATAATGCCAACCATGATCCGAAATCTCGACATGGCGCTGATCCGCACCTTTATCACCGTCGCCGACAAGGCCAGCATGACAGCGGCGGCCAATGCACTGCACCTGACGCAAGGTGCTGTCAGCCAGCAGGTCAAACGGCTGGAGGAGGCGTTCGGCTCGAGCCTCTTCGAGCGCGACCGGCGCGGCTTGCGGCTGACGCGCGCCGGTGAACAGCTGTTCGGCAGGGGCAAGCGGCTGCTGGCCTTGAATGACGAGATCTGGGCCGAAATGGCTGGGAGCCCGGTGGCCGGCCAGGTGCGGCTCGGCGTGCCCTACGACCTTGTCGGCACCTTGCTGGCGCCGGTGCTGAAGACCTATGCCGAGACCTATCCGCAGGTCGAGATATCGCTGGTCTGCGCCTCGTCGCCAGAATTGACTGCTGCCCTTGCGGCCGGGACCATCGACCTTGCCGTGATCGAGGAATGCGCCGGCCCGTCGGCCGGCGAATGCCTCGTCGTTGACCGGCTGGTCTGGGTCGGTGCCAAGGGCGGCGTTGCCCGCGCCAAGCGGCCGCTGCCGGTCTCGATCGTCGCCGACACCTGCGCTTTCCGGCCGGCTGTGTTGGCGGCGCTCGGTGAGCATGGGCTGGAGTGGCGCACCGTGTTCGAGAACGGCAACATCGACGCGACGACCGCGACGGTGCGCTCCGACCTCGCCGTCACCACCTGGCTGGCCTCCACGGTGCCAGCCGATCTCGACATATTGCGATCGGAGTCCGGCCTGCCGCCGCTGCCGAATTTTGCCATCAACCTGCATCTGCCGAGGCATGGGGTAGGGCCCGCGGCGCAGGAATTCGCACGGCATATACGGGAAGGGCTGGCGCGGCGACCAGTCGCTGCTTGAAGCTTCTCAGAACTTGGGTTCCTCTCCCCCGTCGATCGGGGAGAGGTGTCGAGCGAAGCTCGACCGAGTGGCGGGTCGATCTTTCATCGTGGGGCGAGGAACCCAGGTCCTGCTTACTTCCAGTTCTTCCGCCGCTCGAGCTCGGCTTCCGACGGCTCTCCCGTGACAAACGACCCGACCTTGACCTCGCCCGCGCGTTCGTAGGTCGCCATGATGACGCCGGTGCCGGTTGCCTGCGACTTAATGAGCTTGAAGGCGGCCGGGATCGCGCTGTCGCCGAACAGCCGCTTGCCCTTGCCCAGCAACAGCGGGAAGATCATCAGCCGGATCTCGTCGATCAGCCCGTTGGCGAGCAGCGTTTGGATCAGGTTGCCCGATCCCTGGATGAGCAGGTCGGGTCCATCCTCCTGCTTGAGGCGGCGCAACGCCGCAACGATATCG
>NZ_RZRR01000568.1:0-3756 GCF_003998555.1 Mesorhizobium sp. M7A.F.Ca.CA.002.09.1.1
TGTTGGGGCTGCGGTTGACGAGCGAATCCCAGCCGCGGTGGAAGAAAGGCAGTGCCGCCCACAACACGACGGGGCTGGCCAATGCCAGCTCAAGCCAGACCTTCGTCCGCTCGTCGACAAAAGCCTGGAAAGTCAGGCCAAGCATCGGCGCCATGGCGACGACCAGCAAAGGGACGGATAGAGCGGCACTGACCCAGAATCGCCTGGTGAAATCGACCAGTTCCGGATTGGGACCCTCGTCACCCGTTGGTACGCCCATCGGCTCCAGCGCCATGCCGCATTTCGGGCAGGATCCGGGCTTGTCGCGGACGATCTCCGGGTGCATCGGGCAGGTGTATTGCGTGCCCTTGGGCATCGGCTGCGGTGCTGGCCTGCCGCCGAGATATTTTTGCGGCTCCGCCTCGAATTTCGCCTGGCAAGCGGCCGAGCAGAAATAGAAGCCCTGGCCTTCGTGGCGGGCAAAATGACTGGCTGTCGCGCGGTCGACGCTCATGCCGCAGACCGGATCGGTGGCGGTCAGGAATTTTTCCAGTTCGGCGACGAATTTCGTGCGGCAGCCCTGGCTGCAGAAATGATAGAGATGGCCATCATGCTCGGCCGTCGGCTTGCCAGCCGCCGGATCGACAGTCATGCCGCAGACCGGGTCGCGGACGACGCTCTTCGTGGTGGGCACGGCGCCTTTTGTCGAGCAGCAGCTGCCGTGCGCGTGATGATCGTGATCTGAATGCGTCATTCGAAAATGCCTTGATGGATCGGTGTGTGACGTGGAGATAGGGCTTCCAGTAACTGGAAGGTCAAGGGCTGTTTCGACTTTTCTTCTCCGGTCCACGGCGCGTCCATCCACCCCAGAAAAAGTCTCACGCGGCAACACCAGGCCTGCTAGAAAGCGCGAGCGTCGCGGGGGTGGGGATTTTCTTCGGCAATGAAGCGTCTGGTCATCAATCTCGATCGGTCTCCCGATCGCCTTGCCCGTGTGACGGCGGAGTTTGCCCGCATCGGCGTTGCATTCGAACGCGTTCAGGCCATAGACGCACGCGACCGGCCGGAGCTGGACCAGCTGCCGCAAAATGTCGGATATCGGAACAGGCTGCCATTGACTGACGGCGAGATCGCCTGCCTGCTCAGTCACCGGGCCTGCTGGGCTGTCATCGCGCAAGGCGACGCCCGCTACGGGGCGATTTTCGAGGACGACATCGTCTTTGCCGCAAAAGCCGGCGCATTGCTTCGCGACAGCGACTGGATCCCAGCCGATGCCGAAGTCGTCAAGCTCGAAAGCTACTTCTGTAAGACCGTGATCCGACGCAAGCGCATTGCCATCGGTCACGGCTTTTCCACATCCAAACTCGACGCCGAACATATAGGAACCGCCGGCTACATCATCTCCAGGCAAACCGCGCTCGACCTGATCAAGGCCACCGAGGAGATCGGCATCGCTGTCGACGACCTTGTCTTCAACCCCGAGTTTTCGGTTTTGCGAGGCGAGACGATCTATCAGCTTGTTCCTGCGCTCTGCGCGCAAGATCAGTTCCTTGGCGACAGGGCGCTCCAATTGCCAAGCCTGCTCAGAGAAAAGCGGGATATCCAGTGCGCCGCACCCGCCGGGACCGGGAAACGCAGAAAGACAGCCATAGCGAGGGTCAAAGCCGAGGCTCGGCGAATAGGCAAGCGCATTGTCGATTTCGGTCGACTGAAGCGGAGAATGGTCATTCCATTTACTTATCCGAGCCAAAACTCAGCCGGGTCTTGAACCGGCTTCAACGCCCCATACCCAGCGCCGCCAAAACGCGCTATAGACGCCGCCGAAACGGCAAGGCCGACTGGATATATGGCAAGAATCTCCCTGAAGCTCGACGAATTGATCGACGGCGAAGCCTTGCGCCGCGAGATGACCGCGCTGACCGCGGGCACGGCGGGCGACGGCTCAGGGCAGGCTGCGCGCAATGGTGTGCTCCAGCTGCTCAAGGGACGACTGGCGGACGGGCGCGCCATTGCCGAACGCATGCTGAGGGACGATGGCGGCGGCAGCGCCTGCGCGGCGCGGCTGTCGCATCTCATGGACGAGATCATCCGGGCGCTTTACGATTTCGCCGTCACCCATGTCTACCGGGTCAAGAACCCGTCCTCCGCGGAGCGCATGGCCGTCGTCGCTGTCGGCGGCTACGGCCGTGGAACGCTGGCGCCGGGGTCCGACATCGACCTGTTGTTCCTGCTGCCTTACAAGCAGACGCCGTGGGGCGAACAGACAGTCGAATACATGCTCTATATGCTGTGGGACCTGGGGCTGAAGGTCGGCCACGCCACACGCAATATCGACGAATGCCTGCGCCTGTCGCGCACCGACGTCACCATCCGCACCTCGATCCTCGAAGCACGTTTCCTGTGGGGCGAGGAAAAGCTCTATGATGAACTGATGCTGCGCTTCGACCATGAGGTGGTGCGCACGACCGGCCCCGAATATGTCCAGGCCAAGCTTGCCGAACGCGATGACCGCCATGCCAAGGCCGGCGAAAGCCGCTATCTGGTCGAGCCCAACGTCAAGGACGGCAAGGGTGGCCTGCGCGATCTGCAGACGCTGTTCTGGATCGGCAAATATTTCTACCGGGTGCGCACCGGCGAGGAATTGGTCGATAAAGGCGTCTTCACCGAGGGTGAGTACCGCGAGTTCCAGAAAGCCGAGGATTTCCTGTGGGCGGTACGCTGTCACATGCATTTCCTCACCGGCAAGGCCGAGGAGCGGCTGCATTTCGACATCCAGCGCGAGATCGCCGAACGGCTCGGCTACACCACGCACCCCGGCCTGTCGGCGGTCGAGCGCTTCATGAAGCACTACTTCCTCGTTGCCAAGGACGTCGGCGACCTGACCCGCATCTTCTGTGCCGCGCTCGAGGAGGAGCAGGCCAAGCACGTGCCGGGCTTCAACCGCATCTTCCTGACTTTCTCGCGGCGCAAGCGCAAGCTGGCCGGCACGTCGGACTTCATTGTCGACAACCACCGCATCAACATCGCCGACGACCAGGTGTTCGAGCGCGATCCGGTCAATCTGCTCAGGCTGTTCTGGTTCGCCGACAAGCACGGTCTGGAATTCCACCCCGATGCGCTGAAGCTGCTGACCCGTTCGCTCGGCCTGGTCAACAAGTCGCTGCGGCGCGACGAGGAGGCCAACCGGCTGTTCCTCGACATATTGACCTCGGATCGCAATGCCGAACTCAATCTGCGCCGCATGAACGAGGCCGGGCTGCTCGGCAGGCTGATCCCGGATTTCGGCAAGATCGTCGCCATGATGCAGTTCTCGATGTACCACCACTACACGGTGGACGAGCACCTCATCCGCTGCATCGGCGTGCTGGCCGAGATCGAACGCGGCGACGGCGAAAAGGTCCATCCCCTGTCGCACACGCTGATGCCGGGGCTGAAGAAGAGCCGCGAGGCGCTCTATGTCGCCGTACTGCTGCACGACATCGCCAAGGGCAGGCCGGAGGACCATTCCGAGGCGGGGGCCAGGATCGCACGCCGCATCTGTCCGCATATGGGGCTGTCGCCTGCCGATACCGAGACCGTTGCCTGGCTGGTCGAGAACCATCTCGTGATGTCGATGACAGCCCAGACCCGCGACCTCAACGACCGCAAGACCATCGAGGATTTCGCCGCGATCGTGCAGTCGGTCGAGCGGCTGAAGCTGCTTTTGATCCTCACCGTCTGCGACATCAGGGGCGTCGGACCGGGTGTCTGGAACGGCTGGAAGGGCCAGTTGCTGCG
>NZ_RZRR01000569.1:0-3751 GCF_003998555.1 Mesorhizobium sp. M7A.F.Ca.CA.002.09.1.1
GGCGAGCAGATCGGGTGCCGCGTCGCAGATGGCGTAGAGGTCGGCATTCCCAGCCTTCACGCAGGATTGCAGATGCGCGAACTGCGCGATGGGGCCGCAGCCGAGCACACCGACCCTGAGGCGTCTGTCCTGTTTCTTGATCATCGTCTCGTTCTTCAGGCGCCCAAGCTGCGCATTGTCTGGCGGTTGGTTTTTACCGCGCCGGCGGGATCGGCGGCGGCCGTTTCGGATTCCTCCTCCAGCACCAGCCAGCCGTTGAAGCGCGGTGCGGTGTTGGCGATCTCGATCACCGCCGGCGTGTCGCAGACGCCCTTGCCGAGCATGGCCCAGCTGCCGTTGGCATCGACGTCCTTGAGGTGGATGTAGCGGATGCGGTCGCGGTAGGTGCGCAGCGTATCGGACATGTCCTTGTGGCCGCGCAGTATATGGCCGGTATCCGGTACCCAGCCGACCAGGTCGGGGTCGAGCAAGGCAAAGATCGCGTCGTAATCGGCGCGGTCGAACAGCAGCGTGTTGTGGTGCGAGCTGGGATGCACCGCGACCTGAACACCGTCCCTGCGGCCAAGCTCGCCGGCCTGGTTGTAGACCTCGGCCGCGATGGCGAACTTCTCGTCGCGCGGGCCGTCGGACACCACCGTGGCCGAGCCCATCGACACCAGCGCATTCGGGAAGGCGGCGGCGAAATCGATCCAGCGTTTGGCGGTTTCGAGGTCGGCGCCGATCTCCTCCTTCGACGTAAAACCGCTGTGCGAGCCAAAGGCGAAGGAAACCAGCGTCAGCCCCCACGCCTTCAGCGCGGCGGCGAACTCCTCCGGCTTGTTGCCATAATGTCCGATCATGGTGTCGGTGATCTCGATGCCGGCATAGCCACCGTCAGAGATCGCCCTCAGCAGATCGTCGGGGCCGCCGGTGAACCGGTCTCCCAGCATTTCCCAGGTGAAGGTCTGGCAGCCGACTTTGAGGTCTTTCACGTTCATCCTTTCAATCCTTGATACCGCTTATTGATTGATGCCACCCTGCGTCGCCGTGGGATGAACATCCTACTTGACCGAGCCCGCGGTCATGCCGGCGAGGAAGTATCTCTGGGCAACGAGGTAGATGAGCAAGAGCGGTAGCGAGCCGAGCACGCTCATCGCCATCATCTGGTTCCATTCGAAGGCATGCTGCCCCATCAACAGCTGGATGCCGATCGGGACCGTGCGCATGGACGTCGACTTCGTCAGCGTCAGCGCAAAGAGAAATTCGTTCCAGCACAACAGGAAGGTGTAGACCGACGTCGCCACGATACCAGGCAGTGAAATCGGGACAATCACCCGCCAAAGCGCGGTCCAGCTGCTGCCGCCGTCGACAGCCACGGCTTCATCGAGATCGCGGGGCAAGGTGTTCAGATATCCCGTCATCAGCAGGATCGCGTAGGGCAGCGTAAACACCAGGTAGGTCAGGATCAGTGCGACATAGGTGTCGAAGATACCGTATGAGACGACAAGCCCGAAGAAGGGGATCAAAAGTGTGATCGGCGGAATCGTCTGCGTGCTGATGATGATTGTGTTCAGGCTGCCCTTGCCGCGGAAATTGAAGCGGCTGAACCCGTAGGCCGCCAGCAAGGCGATCAGCACCGTCAGCACGGTCACCGCTCCCGCCACGAAATAGCTGTTGAAGAAGAAGCGCAGCTTTACCGGGTCGCCAAGGATGGCTGCATACGCTTCCAGCGTGAACGCCTTTGGCAGGATGGTTGGCGGCAGGGCAAAGATTTCGGTATTCGATTTGAACGAGCTGCTCAGCATCCAGTAGATCGGGAATGCCGCGAAAAAGAGCCCTGCTGCAAGCGCTACATGGAGCGCCACGGTGATCAGCCTGTCTTTCGGCGTGTGCCTTTTCCTCATGGTGATTACCGAGCCTTTTGATAGCGAATATAGAACAGCGTCAGGCCGAGAGAGATCAGCAGGATGACCACGGCGCTGGCCGAAGCCTGCGACAGGTTGTAGCTCGAAAATGCCAGCTTGTACGTGTAGGTGCTGAGGACCTCGGTCGAGTAGATCGGGCCACCGCCCGTCGTTATCCAGATTAGCGGGAAGACCTGCATGGTCCAGATGAAGTCGAGCAGCGAGATGCTGATGATGATCGGCATCAGCTGCGGAATGGTGATGAAGATCAGCTTCTGGTAGGCTTTCGCCCCGTCGATATCGGCGGCCTCGTAGAAATCCTTGGGAATGCCCTGCAAACCCGCGAGCAAACTGACCATGAAGAGCGGGTAGCCCGCCCAGATATTGGCAAAAGTGACTGCATGCAGCGCGGTCTCAGGCGAGGAAAACCATTCGACCTTGGAACCGATGATGCCGATTTGCATGAGAATACTGTTCACGACACCGTTCGGCTCAAGCAGGAGGCGCCAGATCACGGCGATGATCACCGCGGTGAACAGCCAGGGCAGTATGTAGAGCACACGCAGAATATTGCGCAGCGTCGGATTGATGCGGTCGCTGTTCAGCATGAGCGCGAAGACCATGCCGATGGTCATGTGGAAAATGACACTCATGCATGTGAAGTAGAGCGTGTGCCACAGCGAAGCCCAGAACACGGGGTCGTCGAAGATCGCCTGGTAGTGCTTCAGTCCGGCAAAGGATGGGTCACGACGCAGCACCGCGCTGTTCTGGAACGAGTAGGCAATCACCGTCACCATCGGCAGCAGCATCAGGAGCCCGACTATGAGCAGCGCGGGCGACAGATAGAGGTAGGGTGCGACCGCTCGTTTGAGCTTGTGGTGGGAGCGCTTTTGCCGGGTCATGTGCCAACCTTGGGATACGCCTTCAAGGGAAGGTAAGCTTTCGAAAACAAGTCCACTCAGAATGCCGATCCGTTGTTGCCGGGTGGCCTGCCCGAAGTCAGGTCACCCGGTCGAAGACAGCAAACGGGAACAGGCCGATCAGAATTTCGCCATCCAGCCCTTCTGAGCGGCGGCGGCGGCTTGTTCCGGAGACTGCTCGCCGGCGAGCATCTTCTGGGCTTGCACGTCGAACTGGGTCATCAGGTCTTCAGCCACCGGCAGGCCCGTGAACTCATTGGCGAGATGACCGGTCTTGAAGATTTCAAAAGCCTTGCCGAAAGCCTTGTCCGAGGTCACGAAATCGGGCTTGGCGTTGACGTTGCCCGGGAAGGCGTTTGCAAGCGACACGAGCTTGGCGTTGACCTTTTCACTCATCAGATATTGGACGAGTTTCCAGGCCTCTTCCTGATGTTTCGAAGCCGCAGAGATGCCGATGCCCCAGGAGGCATAGGGAAGGCCGCGCTTGCCGGTATAGTTTTCCACGACAGGGACCGGGATGAGGTCGAAGTTCAGCTTGGGATTGCGCTTGCGGATGAGGTTCACATGCGCGAGCGAGTCGATCATCATCCCGACGCGGTTGTTGACGAACTCCTCGACCTTTTCCTGCTCGGTCTTGGTGGCGATGCCGGGCGAGATGGTGCCGGCGTCATTGAGTGATTTGACGAAAGTGAGCATATCCACCACCGGTTTGCCCTCAAGGTCCGGCTTGCCGCTCGCCATCATCGACTGGCCCGAAGCCCAAACCCACGACATCATGTCGTTCTGGACGCCGGATGGCGTTTGCAGCGACAGGGGCAGCACCCAGCCATACTGGTTCTGGTCGGCGTGCGTCATCTTCTTGGCGGCTTCGAGAAACTCCGCACGGGTCGACGGCAGCTTGGTCACGCCCGCCTTGGCGGCGAGGTCCAAATTCACGAAGACCGGATA
>NZ_RZRR01000056.1:0-12066 GCF_003998555.1 Mesorhizobium sp. M7A.F.Ca.CA.002.09.1.1
CTCCCCACCCTCCGCCCTCTCCCCGGCCTTCCCGCAGCCGGATTCGAATGATGCCTGGAACCAAATCACGGGGCCTGGAACCAAACCGCGGGCGAGACTGTTCAGTTGTAGCTTTGATCCCACCCAGACATCCTGGCCGGCAAAGCGGCGACATTGAGGAGTTCTCACCATGAAGATTTCATCCGGATTTCGTTCCATAGCGGTTGCCGCCGTCGCCACCGCGAGCATCGGCTTTGCCAGCGCCGCGCATGCCGACAGCGGCACGATCCGCTTCGCCGTCTACAAGGCGGCCTTCTTCGTCGGTGGCTCCGGAGGCGAAGGAACGCTGACCTTCCATGGCCGCCGCTATCCCATCTCGGTCGGCGGCGTCTCGGGCGGTCTCGCCTTCGGCGTCTCCAAGACCTATTTCCGAGGTACCGTGCGCCACATCAAACGTGCGCGGGATGTGACCGGGGTCTACGGTGCGGCGGGCGGTGGCGGCGCGCTTGGCAAAGGGGCTCAGGTGATCGTCATGACCAATGACAAGGGCGCCCAGCTCGAATTGACGGGCAGGCAGGTCGGCCTGCAGGTCAACGCCGACCTCAGCGGCATGAGCATCTCGCTGAGGTAGCCGTTAGCTCCTCAGGCCCGGCGCTTCCTGCCCCGTCCGCTCGACATATTCCGTATAGCCGCCGCCATAGGTGTGGATGCCTTCGGGCGTCAGTTCCAGCACGCGGTTGGAAAGCGCCGCCAGAAAATGCCGGTCGTGCGAGACGAACAGCATGGTGCCCTCATACTGCGAAAGTGCCGTGATCAGCATCTCCTTGGTGGCGATGTCGAGATGGTTGGTCGGCTCGTCCAGCACCAAAAGGTTGGGCGGGTCGAACAGCATCAGCGCCATCACCAGCCGCGCCTTCTCGCCGCCTGACAGCACACGGCATTTCTTCTCGATCTCGTCGCCGGAAAAGCCGAAGCAGCCTGCGAGTGCCCGCAGCGGCGCCTGGCCGGCCTGGGGGAACGCGTCTTCCAGTGTCTGGAACACAGTGCGCTCGCCTTCCAGCACCTCCATGGCGTGCTGGGCGAAATATCCCATCTTGACACTTGGGCCCCGCGCGACCGTGCCGGTATCGGGCTCGGAAGCGCCGGCGACCAGCTTCAGAAGCGTCGATTTGCCGGCGCCGTTGACGCCCATGATGCACCAGCGCTCGCGGCGGCGGACCTGGAAATCGAGCCCCTCATAGATGCTGCGGCTGCCATAGCCCTTGTGGACGTTCTTCAGCGTGACGACATCCTCACCGCAGCGCGGCGCCGGCAGGAAATCGAAGGACACGGTCTGGCGGCGCTTCGGCGGCTCGACGCGGTCGATCTTGTCCAGCTTCTTCACCCGGCTCTGCACCTGCGCGGCATGCGAGGCGCGCGCCTTGAAGCGCTCGATGAAGGCGATCTCCTTGGCCAGCATCGCCTGCTGGCGCTCGAACTGAGCCTGCTGCTGCTTATCGGCGATCGCCCGCTGCTGCTGGTAGAATTCGTAGTTTCCGGAATAGGCGGTCAGCGAACCGGCGTCGATCTCGACCACCTTGTTGACGATGCGGTTCATGAACTCGCGGTCGTGCGAGGTCATCAGCAGCGCGCCATCATAGTTCTTCAGGAAGGATTCCAGCCAGATCAGGCTCTCCAGGTCGAGATGGTTCGACGGCTCGTCGAGCAGCATGGCGTCGGGCCGCATCAACAGGATGCGGGCCAGCGCCACGCGCATCTTCCAGCCGCCGGACAGCTTTCCGACATCGCCGTCCATCGTCTCCTGCGAAAAGCCGAGACCGTCCAGCACTTCGCGGGCGCGGCCATCCAGCGCATAACCGTCGAGTTCCTCGAAGCGGTGCTGCGCCTCGCCATATTTTTCGATGATCTCGTCCATCTGGTCGGCCTGCTCGGGATCGGCCATGGCCGCCTCGAGGGCCGCCATTTCGGCCGCGACTTCGCTGACCGGCCCGGCGCCGTTCATCACTTCGGCGACAGCGCTGTGGCCTTCCATGTCGCCGACATCCTGGCTGAAATAGCCGATGGTGACGCCGCGATCGACCTGCACCTGGCCTTCGTCTGGCTGCTCCTGGCCGGTGATCATGCGAAACAGCGTCGTCTTGCCGGCGCCGTTCGGCCCGACGAGGCCGACCTTCTCGCCCTTCTGCAGGGACGCCGACGCTTCGATGAAGACAAGCTGACGGCCGTTCTGCTTGCTGATGCTTTCAAGTCTGATCATGCGGTGTCCGGGGAATTTTGCTTGCGTGAAACGATTTGCCCGGCGCCTTACGCGAAGGATAGCCGCAAAGGAAGAGGCGCAAGCGCCGCACACCGCCGATCTCCCCCTCGTGGGGGAGATTGGCAGCTTCACCGCCAGACACACTCCAGAAACAAGATTCAACATCCGGGAAAAACTCGCGAAAACATCGCCTGTCATAACCACCCTCGCGGCGGTCACGCGGCCTGCGGCACAACGCGAAGAAATGGTCCCGAAACATGCAACGACGTTCGACCGGATGGATGGCTGCCCTGACAGGCATTTCGCTCGCCGTGCTTGCGGTCGCACAGTCGGATGCGGCGGTCACCCGGAGCGAATATTGCAGCCGGCTCGGTCTTCAACTCGACGGAGCCATCCAGACCAAAGCCAAACCCGGTGCCAGCGCGAGCCAGATCGCCGAGGCAACGGCACTCCAGGACAAGGCGAACCGGTTCTGTGCCGAGCGCAAGCAGGCGCAAGGCATCCGGACCTATGCCAATGCCCTGAAACTTCTTGGCGTGACACCGGTCGACCTGGACCAGTGACAGCAACCATCCATCCCTGAAAGACAGGCCGCCACTCTCGGATAGCGACGGCGGTTCTTCCAGCGCATAGCACCGCTGAAATTGCTGCCGGCTACTTCTCGCCCAGATACTGGAAGACGGCCTGCTTCCACCAATCGCTTTCGATGGTCTGCAGGAGGGCGACATCGAGAGACTTGCGCAACGGGCTGCCGAGCGGCAGCGCAATGGCATATTGCTGCTGGTCGAACGTCGCATCGAGAACCTGCAGGCTTGTCGCGTAATTCTGCCCGACCAGCCAGCCAAGCAGCGGCTTGTCGTGCACCAGCGCGTCGATCTTGCCGGCGCGAAGCGCGTTGAGGCCTTGCTGGATCGAGGCAAAGTCCTGATGACGGATCTGGGTCGAATCCAGATAGGACGCCGTCGACGAGCTCTGCACCGCGCCGACCCTGACCGCGGCGAGATCGCTTTCGCCCTGCACCATGCCTTCCATCTGCGTCACCGTCAGCACCGATGTGACACCCGCAGTGAACACCGCGATCGCAATGATCGATCCCATCATCCAGAGCGCGGCCAGCACGCGCCCCGGCACGGTTCGCGGGCCGAAATCACCGGTGCTGGCCTGCGTCGCGGCGATGGTCGACCACCACATGCTGGAAAACAGTCCCTTGGCGACGCCGCCGCCGAAATCGTCATTGTGCCGGCGTTCGAACATCCAGATGAGGACGCCGACCACCACCGATATGATGACCAGCGCCAGAACCGCCTGCAGGAAGCCGAACGACGTCAGGGCATGCAGCACCGGCCGCCATGACGGCTGGTTGTTGAGCGGCGTTGCGATGCCGAGCCCGGTCGTGAAGAAGGGCTGCGTGAAGTCGACGGCCTTTTCGCGGTCGGCCGTGACCGTGATCGCGGCCATCGCCGCATCGAATCTGCCGCTGACGACGCCATCGATCTGGTCCTGCACGGCAGGCACTTCGACATAGTGGAAGCGCAGGTTGAGCCGCCCGGCCATTTTCTGCCAGAGGTCGATGCTCAATCCCGACCAGCTGCCGTCCTGCAGCTTGAACGCAAAAGGCGGCGCCTGTTTTATCCCGACCGAGATCTCTTTTGCCGGCGAGGCCGAGGGGGAAGCCAAGTCGGGAGAAGTCTGATCGGGCGAAGTCTGGGCAAGCGTGACCCCGGCTCCCACACACGCGACGATGACAATGAGACCCAGCGCCATCGTCCACGAAGCAACTCTTCTCAACGGCAACGACTCCCAGCGACCGGTCCGCCGCTCGATCGTCGCGGCTTTCGAAGGGTAGCCGCCGTGCCCTCCTCCGTCCACCAGCGATGTCGTTGCTGAAGCGGCCGCGCCACGCCGACCCCGAATTGCGCGAAAACAAGCAGTTGGAACAATTTCGCGATTCAAATCCTGAAGCGCTTCGCGCAACGAGGGATCCCTTGAGGACAGGCTTGCGGCGCCGAAGACGAACTCGCGCCAAACCTCACTTCCTGCCTTGCGGATGGATCGTCTCACCGCGCTTCAGCATTGCCACAAACGCTTCGATCTTCCTCTTGCGCCCGGCCTCCGTCTTCATGTTGTGAATGCGGAAGGCGAGCGCGAAGCGGTTTTGCGCGCTGAGCTTTGCCAACATCGCCTTCGCAGCGGGTTCGGCGTCTATGGCCGCTTGCAAATCATCGGGAATTTTCATCTCCTTGCCGCTGCCATAGGCGCGCGCCCAGCGCCCGTCCGCCTTCGCCGCTTCGACCTGTTTGAGCCCATGCTCGGTCATGCGGCCCTCCTCGACCAGCCGCGCCACATTGTCGATGTTGATCAGGCTCCAGATGCTCTTCCTGCCGCGCGGCGTGTAGCGCTGCAGGAAGCTCTTGTCGTCCAACCCTTTGCGCACCGCATCGATCCAGCCGAAGCACAGCACCACGTCGATGGCTTGCTTGGGGGTGATCGATTTCAATCCCGACCCCACCTTGTGCACCTTGATCCAGACTTCGGTTTCCGTGGCGTGGTGCTTGCTCAGCCAGGCGTAGAAGCCGGCAGGATCCGCGAATTCGTGGACCTTGGCGGGATCGACCTTGATCGGCGCCATCAGTCGGCCTGCCCGTTCGATGCTGTTGCCCCTCGCGTCATCGCTCTCACTGTCGTCCTGCCTCCGGCATCATGCCCATCGTCATTGGCCAGCATCGTGGCATGAATTGCTGTCAGTTTCCGGCAGCAAACTTGGCAGGCGCGCACGGCGTTCCTTCGCGCCCGTCGGCCCGAACATTTTTCTTCCCGCCCCACTGTAGAAAGTCCCGGAATACCTGCCATGCTCGTGCTCGGGCACGCCGTCTCGCTCCCGGGGGAATACGCATGAAATCTCTGTTGCTCGCCTTTGTGTTGTTTCTCCCCACGGCCACCCTCGCCGAGCCGATCGAAACCCGGAAGATCATCACGGCTGTGACTGGCGATTTCAATGGCGACGGCGCCGTCGATCTTGCCATGGTGGTGGAGACCGAACCCGGCCATCCGATGGACGTCCACTTCTTCCTCAGGGACAGGAGCACAATTACCTCAAACCCGTCGAGATCGTGCACGAGCAGATCCAAGGGGAATGGAACGGCTACGAGCGGGCGGGCTACGAGAACTCCGACACCGAGCCGGAACTGACGATGCTGCCCAACGGCTCGATCAAATTCTACCTGCCAGCGATGGAGATCGGCAGCGAACGGACCGACATGACGCTGACCATCGCCTGGCGCAATGATGCCTTCATCGTCGCCGGCTTCGCCTATGACCACTATGACTATTTGAAGGAGAATGCCGAAAGCGCCTGCGAGTACAATGTGCTGACCGGCAAAGGCACCAGCAGCGAAAAGCAGCCGGACGGCAGCACCAAGCACAGGAACGTCTCGGTCGAAGGCCAGACCATCGCCTTCAAGGACTGGAACCCCGGCACCACCTTCAGCGCTTGCGGCGCGTGACCGGCGCCTCTTCGACCGACTTCAGCTTGGCGGCGGCGCTGCCGGCGTCAGCCCGTGGCGGCGCATGATATCCATCATCCCAGCCTTGTCCGGCGGACCGCCGGCGGCGGCGTGGAACATGGCGAATATCTCACGGAAATAGTCCGGACCGATCGCCGCTGGTGTGACGACGCACAGCGCTTTCGCATCCGCGCTGCCATTGTTGTCGAAGCGATGGACTGCGCCGCGCGGGATGCACAGCGCTTCTCCCGGTCCGACCTCGATCGGCTTGCCGTCGACGGTCCAGGTCAGCACCCCTTCAATGCCGTAGATCGTCTCTTCGTAGTGATCATGGCTGTGCGCCGGCGCCAGCAGGCGCAGTCCGCTGGCAACCCTCAACTCAAAGGCGGCGATGCTGCCGTTCGAACTGTCGCCCGTCACCAGGAAGCGAATCGACAGCCCCTTGTCGCCGGTCTCATTGGCTGGATTGACCTGAAGATTCATGACCGACATTGCGCAAAGCCCTCCGGTAAATTACATTTACTCGCTATCAGTAAACTCAATTTACCGGATCGTCAATGCCCACCTCAACGGAAGTTCTACAGACCAAGACCGAGAACCTGCTGATCGGCGCCCTGCTGCGCGTGCCGGCACAAGCGATCCAGCGGCGGCTGATCAAGGAGCTCAACGCCGCCGGTTTCGACGAATTGCGCCTGCCGCATATGGCGGTGTTGCAGTTTCCCGGACCGGACGGCGCGCGGCCCGGCACCATCGCCGAGCGTGCCGGCATGAGCAAACAGGCCATCAACCAGCTGCTCAGCAGTCTCGAAGGGTACGGCTACCTCGTCCGCTCCGACATTCCCGGCGATGGCGGTGCGCGCGTGGTGCGATCCACGGAACGCGGTCATGCCGCGTTCTGGAAAATGGTCGATATCCTGCGCGACATCGAGGAGGAATGGCGCACCGAACTTGGGCCGGAGCGCTTTGCCCAGCTGAAAGCTCTGCTGTTTGTCGTCTGGGAAAGTCCGCTGGTGCGCTGAGCCAGAGACGGCGCCCGTCCGCCCTGCTCCATCGGCCTTTCCGATGGCACTATCGGTTTCTTCCGTTTCCTTCTGTCGCGCCGAACTGCCAATTCCTGCCCTTGTCCATCCAAGCAAAGGCAGAGCGAAATGAGCATTTCGAAACAGAAAATCCTGATCGTCGGCGGCGGCTCCGGCATGGGCCTGGCGCTGGCCAGGCGCTGCATCGAGGCCGGAGCCAAGGTGATCATCGCCGGGCGCGGCCAAGACCGGCTGCGGCAGGCGCGCGAGGCGCTCGGCAATCCCGCCGGGCTGGAGACGGCCGTCGTCGACATCGCGCGCGAAGACCAGGTCTCGGCGCTGTTCGCAGCGATTGGCGGACTCGACCACATCGTCTGCACCGCAGCCGACATCGAAGGCGCCTACCGGCTGCTGCCGGAGCTTGACCTGATGGCGGCGCAAAAGGTGGTGGAGAGCAAGCTGTATGGCCCGCTGCTGCTCGCCAAGCACGGTGCGCCGCGGCTGGCAGCATCCGGCTCCATGACCTTCGTCTCCGGTATCGCCGCCTATCGCCCAGCCGCACGCGGCTCCGTCGTTGCTGCTGTCAACGCAGCGCTCGAAGGCCTCGTGCGGGCGCTGGCGGTCGAGTTGGCGCCGATCCGCGTCAATGCCGTGTCACCCGGCTGGGTCGACACCACGATCTGGGCGCAAGTGGCCGGCGACAGGAAGGACGAGACGTTAGCCGCGATGGCCAAGCGGCTGCCGGTCGGGCGGATTGGCCAACCCGATGATATCGCCGACGCCATCGCCTTCCTGATCGGCAATGGCTTTACCACGGGAACGACGCTGCATGTCGAGGGCGGCCACCGCCTGATCTGAACCGCCGCTGCTTCCGTCAGGAGTTGTTTGCAAACAAGGCCTTGGAGCGGTTCGACGATTCAAGTCCTGAACCAGCCTTGGCGGGCTGCAGGGCCGGCACCAGCGTGTCGCGCGCGGCAGTGAGCAATTGCTTAAGCGCCGGCAGCTGGACGCGCCGGCGGCGCCAGATCATCACCAGCGGCGCCGTCCGCATCTGGCCGGGCCATCGCATTTCGACGATGTCGCCGCGTGCGAGCGCATCCGGGACGGCCAGGCGTGGAACGAGGGCGAGCCCCGCGCCGGCCGCCACCAGCCGCGCAATGGCGCCGATGCTGCCGACCTCGTTGGCAAGTCTGGGTGCGGCAGCGCCCGCCTCGGCAAAGGCCGTGTCGAACATGTGTCGGTAGATACATCCGGGCTCCGTTGCCACGAACTGCAGTTCGCCAAGCGCGGCAAGGTCGCCTGGCACGCTGCCCTGCCCCGGAGCCGCGACCAGCACCAGCGGTTCGGCTGCTATCGTGCGCCTGGCGAAGTGTTTATCCGACGCGCCCTTCGCGAAATCACGGCGGTCGAAGCAGAACGCGACATCGATGTCGCCATCCTCCAATTGGCGCAGCAGCGCGCCGCTGCCCGCCACCTTCATCCGCACGGTGATGTCGGGATGGCCGGCCTGGAACCCGGGCAGCCAAGGCGCCAGCCTGGCCGACGCGATCGTCTCCAGCGCGCCGATGGTCAGGTGCCCGCTTGTCGAACCTGCCGCTGCCTGCACGGCCGCGCGCGCCTCGCCGTCGAGCCGCAACAAATCCTCGGCGATCGGCTGCAGCGCTAGGCCTGCCGGCGTCAGCTCGAGACCGGACTTCGCGCGCGTGAACAGGGCAGCGCCAAGCTCGGCCTCGAGCGCCAGGATCTGGTCGCTGACGCTCGATTGCGCGAGGTGGACCACTTCTGCGGCGCGCGTGATGTTGCGGCTCCGCGCCACCGCAAGGAAGGTTTTGAGCAGTCTTGGATGCATCGTGTGGCTGACGCGCTATTGCAGCTGCGGTTTCTTCAGAAAACTGCCGCGGTCGGCGGACTTGACGCGCAGCCAGGTTTCGCGGCCGTCGCGCAGCACCCGCATCGGAATCTCGGCACCGGCCGAGCCGCTCTCCCACAGCTTGCGATAGAAATCGGCGAGTCCATCGACCGCGCCGTCGCGGATGTCCGAGATGATGTCGCCCTGGCGCAGGCCAGCCTTGGCCGCCGGACCGCCTTCGGTCACGCTCATCACCACCACTCTGCCATCGCTTTCGGCCGACAGGGCGCCGAGCCATGGACGCGGCGGCTTGGCCACCTGGCCGCGCGTCAGGAGATCGTCGAGTATGGGCGGCAACAGATCGATCGGCACCACCATGTTGATATCGGCGACCTCGCCATTGCGGCTCATCTGCAGGCGCAGCGAACCGATGCCGAGCAGCGAGCCATCGGCGCCGAACAGCCCGGCACCGCCCCAGGACGGGTGCGCCGGCGCAATGAAGATCGCCTCGTCGAGCAGATACTCCCAATAGCCGGCGAATTCCTGCTTGGTGACGATCCTGGCCTGCACCGACTGGCCGATGCCGTCGGCCAGCACCACGGCGTCGCCGATCCTGGCCTTGCCGGCATCGCCCAGCGCCACCGCCGGCAGGCCGAGCGGCGCCAGCGCCTGCACCAGGCCGAAGCCCGATTCCTGGTCATAGGCCAGCGCGTGCGCGGGGATGACGCGGCCGTCATGGCTGGTCAGCCAGACCTCTTCCGCTTCGGTGATGAGATAGCCGATGGTCAGCACCAGCCCGTCATTGCGAATGACGACGCCGCTGCCTTCCCTGAGCGTGCCGAGCGCCCCGGCCGTAAAGGCATCTTCGGGAACAGTGGCCCGCACGGCCACGACCGAGCGCAGATTGGGATTGATGGTCATGCTTTTGTCCTGGGTGGGCTTTGGCGACATCTTCTATAGGTATGCCACGCAGGAGAAGGCGCAAGGGTAAGGAAGAGCCCAATTGCCGATGTTGGCACTGCGGGCATCGATAATAGTTCAACGCAAGTTGAACTTACACATCCGCAGCCCTAGTTAATGGCGACCTGCCATCCTTCCCCGACACGAGGCCACGAAATGACCGACTACACACCGCCGAAAGTATGGACCTGGAACAAGCCGAGCGGCGGAGCCTTTGCCAGCATCAACCGGCCGATCGCCGGGCCGACGCATGACAAGGAACTGCCTGTCGGCAAGCATCCGTTGCAGCTCTATTCGCTGGCGACGCCGAACGGCGTCAAGGTCACCGTCATGCTGGAAGAGCTTCTGGCGCGCGGCCACAAGGGTGCCGAATACGATGCCTGGCTGATCCGGATCAACGATGGCGACCAGTTCGGCAGCGGCTTCGTCGAGGTCAATCCAAACTCCAAGATTCCGGCCCTGATGGACCACAGTGGCACCACACCGGTGCGCATCTTCGAATCCGGCTCGATCCTGGTCTATCTCGCCGAAAAGTTTGGCGAATTCCTTCCGACCGAACAGCCGGCCCGCGCCGAGGTGCTGTCCTGGCTGTTCTGGCAGATGGGCTCGGCGCCGTATCTGGGCGGCGGCTTCGGCCACTTCTACGCCTATGCGCCGGAAAAGTTCGAATATGCCATCGATCGCTTCTCGATGGAGGTGAAGCGTCAGATGGACGTGCTCGACCGCCGGTTGGCCGAGACTGAATATCTCGGCGGCAAGGACTATTCCATCGCCGACATGGCGGTGTGGCCCTGGTATGGCGGGCTGGCACTCGGCCGCATGTACAATGATTCCGGCGAGTTCCTGTCGGTGCACGAGTACAAGCATGTGCAGCGTTGGGCGAAGGCCATCGACGCCCGCCCGGCGGTCAAGCGCGGGCGCATGGTCAACCGCGCCTTCGGTGAGCCTGCCATGCAACTGCATGAACGCCACGACGCCAGCGATTTCGAGACCAAGACGCAGGATAGACTGGCCGCCGAATAGGCCATCGCGGGTCGCGGCAAAGGAAACCCGCCCCGACGCGACGTCGGGGCGGGTTTTTCCCAAGGTCCAGTACTGCGGAATCCCTAGTGCAGCACTTCAACAATCTGGCGGGTCTCCGGATCGACGAGGACCGTCTGGTCGTTGATCACCGCGACGCGGTATTTGACGTCGGGCACCTCACGCAGTTCGACCGTATCCGGCACCGACGAGCCGAGCTTGAGCTCGACGCCCAGAAGGTTCACCGAGGCAAGCGGTTCTCTCTTGATGTATTCGCGAACGACTGTCTCCTGCTCCGGCTGGACGACGACGACGTTTTCCGCCAGCGCCGCACCAATCCCGCCCATCAGGACGACGGCGGTCGCCGCGCTCGTAAGATAAAGTCTCATGGCCATCTCCTAGTGATAACTGAATTCCGCCCTCCATAAAAACTCCACCGCTGCCATGCGGTTCCATCGTAACTTCAGAATTGAAGATATTACGATTGCAGCCTGGATATTGATTGGTTGCTGATCAAACATTCGGCAGACAGCATTCAAGAGTTTGAAAACTTGCACAGATATGTACGGATATTTAAAGGGAAAAAATTCAATCTGAGCACCAGTGCGCCAAATCGGCCGCGCATCCGCCTCTTCATCTGGACGATTTGAAAGGCTCCAGCACGAAAAGGGCTCGCCCCGCCGGGAGCAGAGCGAGCCATAACGGCACCGATGGAGGCGGCAACCTCATCGGCACTGCCAGAGAACGCGAAGCATCAGCACTTGTTCCCAACCTGTCGGCCTGAGCACAATGCGGAGCGGTCGCGCATGCATCCTGTTCCCATGATAACGCTGGCCGAAATCTCCAGCAGGGATATGCTCAGAAGCCGTCTCAGCGACCAAACACCTTGCCGTCGGTCGTGATCGCGCTGGTGGCGACGTTCCCCGAGCGCCCCGGCGCACGCGCTCGAGTGGACGGCCTGGTATGGAAACGCCATTCCTGATCGGTCCCGGTCACCCGGTCTCAAAGCTGGACACCGTCGCGATGCAATGGCGGAAAGGCGTCTACCGGATCCTGGCTCGGCACGATGTCATGTGCGCGCCTGAAGATCAGCCTCACGACGAGCACGAAGTAGCCGACCTGCAGGACAAGCAGCGTCGCTATCGTCCAGGCAAATGCCTCCCAGAAGGAGCCGGTGGTCATATAGGTCCAGACCGCGACGATGACGGCCGTGGCTGACATTCCTACCAGAAACTGTCCAAAATACATGGTTTCCAAAACCGTCGAAACCGCGCCGGTTCCAACCAGTCCCTGCCTCATTTCATTTCCCGCGGACAACATTTCATTATTTTAGCAACTTCGCAAGTAAGGGGTCAGTCGCCGCAATGCGTTCTCCATTTGCACGGCAACTTGGCAACTGTGCGGGCCGCGGCCGCGGTGCTGGCGGGCTGGGCTGACACGCCAGCCGTCGACAATCCAGAAGCACGCCGGTCTTTGCAC
>NZ_RZRR01000570.1:0-3749 GCF_003998555.1 Mesorhizobium sp. M7A.F.Ca.CA.002.09.1.1
GGTCACGACGATGTTCAACCTGCCCGGCAGCGGTCGACCGATGCCCTCATAGGTCTTGCGGCCCATGATGATAGGCTTGCCCATCGTATCGGCCTTGAAGCGCTTGAGATCGGTGGAGAGCCGCCACGGGAGCCCGCCGTCCCGCCCGATCACGCCGTTCTCGGCAATGGCAACGTAGATTGCGACATGCATCAATTTTCGCCCGTCGGCTCGAGGATCAGGATGTCGATGTCGCGCTCGGGGTAGAAATCATCCGCCGTCATCTCGAAGGTCGTCGGTCCGGTCTTTTTGACATTGTCGCCGCAGAACGAGACCAGGGCTTTCGGATTGCCCTTGTCGATCGTCAGCTTGAACTTGCCGATCGTGCCCGTAGCCCAGTTGCCGCCGGTGGTCAGGATATAGGCGATGCGGCTCTCGAAATATTTGGGGTAGCCGTCAGGGTCGTCCTTGGCCGCCTTGCGCACCGCATTTTCGAATGTGCCGTCCATGCAATACCGGGTCTTGTAGGCCGCATACTGACCCTGGAATTTGCCGTCGTAGAAGAAGCTGACCGAAGACGTGCCGCCGACGCTCGGTCTGTAGTGGTGGGAAACATGGACGTCCTTGTTGGCCGGAAAGGTCGAGCGCCACCAGTAGGTCGAACGCAATTGCCAGAACGGGGTGTAGACCTTGCTCGTCTCGGTGCCGTCGCTGCCGGTGTCCTCGATGATGATGCCGCGGTTGACCCAGTCATCGACAACCGCTTGCGGCAGCTTCGCCAGCGCCGCCTTCGCCGCATCGCCGAAAGGATAGAACGGCACGTTTTGCGCCTTCAGCTCAGCGCTGATGTCGATGCCGAGCGCCAACACCTTCTGCTCGAGCTGCGGCTTTGCGGCGACACCGTCGATCGTCACCTCGAAACCGAGGAAATTATCGCTCTGATTTTCAGGAATCGCCGGGATTTCTTCGGGATTGCCCGATATGTCGGGCATCGGGAAGGCGACGATGGCCTGGACATCCTGATCGGTGTTGTTGTGGAAGACATAGTCGACCGTGACCTTTTCCGGCGAGATGAAAAGGTCCTCGCTTTGCATCGCCACGGCATCGCTGCGCGACAGGATCAGGCCGCCGGTGCCAAGTTCGGCAACCGAATCATTGGCGAAAGCGGGTGCGGACGACAAGGCCAGCACGGCGGTCAGAACATATCGCAACATGGAAGCCCCCTCGGCTGGAATGCCTGCAGGACCCTAGCCGTTTCAATGTGGCGTTCAAAGCCCTTCCGTATCCGCGGACGCACCAAAGGGAGATGGACTGCGGTCTGGACACGCGCCAGCGCGGTCTGGACACGCGCCAGCGCGGTCTGGACACGCGCCAGCGCGGTCTGGACTAACGGGTTCCGATCGGGCAGGAGTTCGCCCATGCGCAAGCTTCTCGTCATCGGCATCGGCGCCGGCAATCCCGACCACATGACCGTTCAGGCCATATCAGGCCTGAACCAGGCGGATGTGCTGTTCATTCCCGACAAGGGCGCGAAAAAAAATGAATTGGCCGAACTGCGCCGTCAGATCTGCGACCGCTTCGTCACCAATCCGAAGTCGCGGCGCGTCGAATTCGACGTGCCGGTGCGCGACCTCCCGGTAGAAGATGGGCCGGCGCCCTCCTACCGCTCGACCGTCGATGACTGGCATGAAGCCATCGCCGCCATTTACGAAGGCCTGATCCGCGACGAGATTGCAGGCGACGGCTGCGGCGCCTTCCTGATCTGGGGCGACCCTTCGCTCTATGACAGCGCGTTGCGCATCCTTGAGCGCGTGCGCCTGCGAGGCGATGTGGCGTTCGAGCTTGAGGTCATCCCCGGCATCACCGCCGTCCAGGCACTTGCCGCCAGCCACAAGATGGCGCTGAACCGCATCGGCGATTCCGTCCTCATTACCACCGGCCGCCGCCTGACCGAAGAAGGCATGCCGGACAATGCCGGCAGCGCGGTCGTCCTGCTGGACGGCAAATGCGCCTTCAACACGCTGGCCGACAAGGATGTCGTCATCCATTGGGGCGCCTATCTCGGAACGGAAGACGAGATCACCCTCTCCGGCAGGATCGGTGACATCGGCGCAAAGATCGAAAAAGTTCGAGAGGAAGCTCGTCGGCGGAAGGGCTGGATCATGGACAGCTATTTGCTGCGCAAGCCCGAATAGGAAGGCAATAGGGGAGTAAGGCAGTAGGGGAGTAGGTGAATGACGTTTTGTGTTGGAAGACAGCACGCGAATGCCTCCCTACTGCCCTACTGCCCTACTGCCCTACTGCCCTACTGCCCTACTCCCTCACCCAGCCTCAATCTCCGCCTGCAACGCCTCCATATGCGTCGCTGCCGCGGCCGCCGCCGCGCGCTCGATGGCGCGGAAGCGGCTGACCACTGCCAGGCCGACCGCCGTCAACTGTGCGCCGCCGCCCTTGCGGCCGCCGGTCTGTGCCGCCACCAGCGGCTTGCCGAATACCCGGTTCATGTCCTCGACCAGGTCCCAGGCGTGCTTATAGGACATCTCCATGCCGCGCGCGGCGGCCGAGATGGAGCCGAAGGCGGCGATCTGTTCCAGGAGCTTGATCTTGCCCGGCCCGACGCGCCCGTCGGGATCGAGATTTATCCGCAAGCTCAGCGACGGCATCTTTGCTCTCCGCGGTCACATCCCAACATCATACTAGAAGCTCCCTGGCGAAACCGCTATTCCAAAAAGACATAGCGGGATCATCCACCCGTCTCGGGGGGCAGGCCGGCGCCGGTGTTCGCCCGATCGAAGCTCACCGTCTTGATCACCGCGAAAACCTTGCCGCCAAGATGAAGCTTCAGCGCCTGCCGCGACTGTTCGGTGATGCGGGCAAGCACGGTTGCGCCATTGCAGTCGATACCGACCTCGACCGCCGGTCCCTCGCCGGGGCTCATCGCGGTAATGGTTCCCGGCAGGATGTTGAGCGCGCTGAGACCCCTCGGCTTTTCGGTGGCGATCATCACATCGCGGGCGCGGATACGGATGCGCACCGGCGTACCTGTCTTCATCGCCAGCTGTGGCACCCGGAGCTCGCCCGCAGCCGAGCCGAGCACGGTCATGCCGAAACTCTCGTCGTGATGCAGCACCTTGGTGTCCAGCACGGCGCCGCCCTCACCGCGCTCCTCCGCCGGCAACAGGTCGAGCCTTTGCATCACCGCCTCGGTCGGCCCGCTGGCAACGACATTGCCCTGCGCCAGCATCACCACGTCGCTGGCCAGCCGCGCCACTTCGGCGACCGAATGACTGACATAGACGATCGGGATTTTGATCTCGTCGCGCAGCCTTTCGACATAGGGCAGGATTTCGGCCTTGCGCGCCTCGTCGAGCGAGGCCAGCGGTTCGTCCATGAGCAGCAGTCTGGGGCTGGCAAGCAATGCCCGGCCGATCGCCACACGCTGTTTCTCGCCACCTGAGAGCTTTGCCGGCCGCCTGTTCATGAGCGGCCCGATGCCGAGCAGGTCGACGACGGCATCGATATCGGCGTAGCGCTCCGCCGGCGGCGTGAACCAGCGGCCGTAGCGAAGATTGCCGGCAACGCTCAAATGCGGAAACAGCCTTGCGTCCTGGAACACCATGCCGATGCGGCGCTTGTGCTTCGGCACGAAAATGCCGGCACCGGTATCGACCAGCACACGGCCGTCAACCTCGATGCGTCCCTTGTCGGGCCGGATCAGCCCGGCAATCATGCCGATCAGCGTCGTCTTGCCCGACCCCGACGCTCCGAAC
>NZ_RZRR01000571.1:0-3749 GCF_003998555.1 Mesorhizobium sp. M7A.F.Ca.CA.002.09.1.1
GCTTACAGGGGCACTCGGGCGGCCAATCCACGAATTGAGTGCCGCGAGGGCAAGGCCATAGGTCCATTCGGACGCAGACCCGAAAACGGACGCGCCATACGGATCGGCCGCCCGAGTGCCCCTGTAAGCAAGTGGCTACCAACTTCCCGTCACCTAAGAGAAAATTATTCTAGATTTGACCGAAAAATAGCAATCGACAAAGTCTACAAGTTTTATAGATTAACAGACGAGACGGAGGTCGATATGTCCTATATCCAGAACGCCCAGACGGATCGCAGTGGTCAGCGGGCGGCCAATGCCCAGACCTTCCGCCCGGCCTATGCCGGGGCTTTCGCCTATCTCGTCTTTGCCCTTGCGTTCGTGTTCACCGGGGCCGTTGTTCTGGGTCTTATTCCCTGAGTCGTCAGATCGACCGGGGTTAGCTGCCCCACCACTTACAGGCAATTGGAGTTGAATGAACCGAATCCTCGGCGTGCTTTCGCGCGCCCGACACCACGGAGGACATGGCAATGCCGATCGAGTTCACGCATATTCCCGGCAAGACCGCCGATGCCGCGGTTCCCTTTTTCTACGACTTTGCCGAGACCGCGACCAAGCTCGGGCTGATCGAGGACGGCGGCTTCCGCAAGATCGTCGTCGACGATTCGGCCGGACTGCTGACCAACATGGATCTTGCGGCCCAGGTGCTCGATCGCACCTCGTCGCTGGAAGTCGTGCTCACCCATTGGGCGGGCGTGGTCGAACCGACTGTGGCGGCCCGACAACTGGCGTCGATCGACAGGCAAAGCGGCGGACGCCTGGCGCTGAGAATGATCAGCGAGCCGCTGAGCGATGCCGACGCCGAAACACGGCCGGTCGGGCACACCGTCATCTGGCAGCGAATAGACGAATATCTGGTGCTGCTGAAGCGGCTGTGGTCGAACGACCGGCCCTTCGACCACGAAGGAACGTTCTACAGCATCAAGGGCGGCTACGTGCCGCGCAAGGGACCGCACGGCGCCGACCTGGTCATCCGCATGGGCGGGCAGTCCGGAACGGCGCTCAAGGTGGCCGGCCGGCATGCCGATGTCTTTGAACTGGCGCCGGGCTCGATCGACGAGATCCGGCAATTGATGGAGCGGGTGCGTCGCTCCGCCGCCGAACATGGCCGGGCCGGCAAGCTGCGCTTCGCGCTTCCGGTCGGGATTCACCAGGGTGCTTCCGCCTCCGGCCACAAGGCGGTCGATGTTGCCGGGCCGCCAGCCCAGGCCGCCCTGTCGCTGCTTGCCTATGCAGCCCTCGGGATCGATGAATTCATGATTGTCGGCGTCGACACGCCACGCGAGATCGCAACGCTCGGCCGGGAAACGATCGCCCTGCTGCGCAATTCGCTGGCGCGTCGCGAACACGAGGCATTCCAGCCTGGAGCATATGCGTCTCGTGCAGGATTGGAGACGCGCGCAACGGGCTGAAGTCCTTCAGCCTTTTGTTGCCTCGGGCCTGTCGCCAAGCCGCGACAGGCCTTCAATGACAGCGCCCGAATCCGCCAGCGCGCCGAAGACGCCATCTTCGACCGTCACCATATGAAGCGCGGCCTCGTGGGCTTGTTTGTCGCCGCTGGCGCAGGCGTCGGAAATCGTCAGGCATTGAAACTTGCGGTCGCAGGCTTCGCGCAGCGTGGTGTGGACGCAGACATCCGTCGTGCATCCGGAAAACATGAGATGCGTGATGCCTTGCGCGCGGAGCACAAGCTCGAAATCCGTATAGGTGAAGGCGCTGTTGCAGGTCTTGTCGACGATGATGTCGTGCGGTGCCACGTCGATCTCCGGAACGATCTGGAACCCCGTGCCCGAGCGCAGCAGGATATCGGTGCCGTCGAGACCGGAGCGCTTGCGGCGCCATTTTTCGTAAGGCGTCATATCGGCCATGTCGGCCCTATAGCCCTGCCTGGTATGGATGACCCTGACGCCGGCCCTGCGCGCGGCCGCGATCAGCCGGCTCACCGTCGGCAGGATCGCCCTCAGAGGCGACGGGTCATAGCCCTGCCTGGCGAAGTAGCCCGTCGTCGACAGGAAATCCTGCTGCAGGTCGATGACGATCAGCGCGGTGTTTTCGGCCACCAGCCTGCCGTCAAAGGGAAAGTCGAAGGGCGTTGCCTTGATCATCCGGGGGCTCCCTGCTTGGCCGCTACCATAGTGGATCAACGCGATGACACCAGATGCTGGGCGTCGTGCAGGCGTCGATAGATGCCGCCGGCACGGATCAGTTCGCTGTGCGACCCCTGCTCGACGACGCCCGACTCCGAGACGACGACGATGCGGTCGGCGCCGCGGATCGTTGCCAGCCGGTGTGCGATGACCAGCGTGGTTCGGCCCTCGGCAAGTTCGGCCAGCGACTTCTGGATTTCGCGCTCGGTCTCGGTGTCGAGCGCCGACGTCGCCTCGTCGAGGATCAGGATCGGCGGGTTCTTCAAGAACATACGGGCAATCGCCAGCCGCTGCTTCTGGCCGCCGGACAGTTTTACGCCGCGCTCGCCGATGATCGTATCATAACCGGCCGGCAGGCCTGATATCATGCCGTCGAGCTGCGCCCGCCGCGCGGCATCGGCGATGGCGTCGTCGGAGGCGCCGAGACGGCCATAGGCAATGTTTTCGCGGATCGAGCCGCCGAACAGGAAGACATCCTGCTGGACAATGCCGATCTGGCCGCGCAGCGAAGCGAGCGTCATGTCCCTGATATCGATGCCGTCGATGCTGATCCGCCCGGCGCTGACTTCGTAGAACCGCGGCAGCAGCGAGCATATGGTGGTCTTGCCGGCACCTGACGGCCCGACGAAGGCGATGGTTTCGCCGGCGCGGATGGTGAGATCGATATCCCTGAGCACCGGCTTGCCGTCGCCATAGCCGAAGCTCACACCGCGATATTCGATGGAGCCCTTGAGGCCGCTGGCGGTAACGGCACTGGGCCGGTCGGCGATGTCGGGTTCGGTGTCGAGCAACTCTGTGTAGCGGCGGAAGCCGGCAATGCCTTTTGGATAGGTCTCGATCACCGAATTGATCTTCTCGATCGGCCGCACGAAGACGCCGACCAAAAGCAGGAAGCCGACGAAGCCGCCATTGCTCAGGCCTCCCGTAATGACGAGGTAGCTGCCGGCAATCATGACCACGAGCTGGATCAGCCTTATGCCCATGTAGTTCAGCGAATTGCTGGCCGACATGATGCGGTAGGCGTCGAGCTTGGTCTGGCGGTAGCGCTGGTTGTCATGTGCGAACAGCGTGCGCTCATGCTCCTCGTTGGCGAAGGCCTGGACGACGCGCATGCCGCCGACATTCTCCTCGATGCGGACGTTGAAATCGCCGACACGCCGGTAGAGCGCCTGCCAGTTGCGCTCCATGCGGTCGCCGTAGCGCATCGTCACCCAGGCGATCAGAGGCACGATCACCGCCGTGATCAGCGCCAGATGCATGTTGACCGTGAACATCAGCACGAAGGCGCCGGCGAACGTCATGATGGCGATGAACAGGTCCTCGGGGCCATGATGCGCGATCTCGCCGATCTCCTCGAGATCCTTGGTGACGCGACCGACGAGATGGCCGGTCTTGTGGTTGTCGTAGAAGCGGAACGACAGTTTCTGCAGATGATCGAAGCTCTTGCGCCGCATCTCGGTCTCGATGTTGATGCCAAGCATGTGGCCCCAATAGGTGACGACCGCCATCAGCACCGTGTTGAGCAGATAGATTACCAGCAGCCCGGCCGAGGCGATGATGATC
>NZ_RZRR01000572.1:0-3743 GCF_003998555.1 Mesorhizobium sp. M7A.F.Ca.CA.002.09.1.1
TCCTTGACGAACTCGACCGCCTGTTCGGGATCGGTCAAAAGCTGGTCGTGGCTGATCGCGCCTTCGACGCCGTGGCCGTCTTCCTGCTCGCCGCCGCCGCTCTCGAGCGAGCCGAGCACGCCGATCTCGCCTTCGACGGACACGCCGCCCCAATGCGCCATGTCGACGACGCGCTTGGTGATGCCGGAATTGTAGGCGTAGTCGGCCGGCGTCTTGCCGTCTTCCTTCAGCGATCCGTCCATCATGACGGAGGTGAAGCCGTACTGGATCGCGGTGACGCAGGTGGCTTCGTTGTTGCCATGGTCGAGATGCATGCAGACCGGAATGTCGGGATGGATTTCGACCAGCGCGTCGATCAGCTTGGCCAGCACCACGTCATTGGCATAGGCGCGCGCGCCGCGGCTAGCCTGCAGGATGACCGGCGACTTGGTCTCCTCGGCGGCCTCCATGATGGCGAGGCCCTGTTCCATGTTGTTCATGTTGAAAGCGGGCACGCCATAGCCGTATTCGGCGGCGTGGTCGAGCAATTGTCTCAGTGTTATGCGAGCCACCCAATAGTCTCCCGTATCTGGTTTCAAGCGCAACGTCGCGGGCCGGCCGGTTTGCCGGTCGGCCCTTGATGCTTCTGGCGGGATTTCAAGGGAACCGCAACCTTCGGAGCGCTTCTCGATCGCAATTCTTGTTGCAGGGTTGAAATCCGGCCAGTTTGACGACCTCAGGCCGCGATCAGGTCCCGCGCCGCCAGGAGTTGCACGCAGGCGTTCGCCGCTTCCTTGCCCTTGACAGTGAAGTGCTCGAAGAAGAAGCGGTGGTGCTCGGCGCTGTCGTGGTAGTTGTGCGGGGTGAGCACCGCCGACAGCACCGGCACGCCGGTCGACAGCTGCACGTTCATCATGCCGTCGATGACAGCACTTGCGACGAACTCATGCCGGTAGATGCCGCCATTGACCACAAAGGCTGTGCCGAGGATCGCGGCATAACGGCCGGTCCCGGCCAGGGTCTTGGCATGCAGGGGAATTTCATAGGCGCCGGGCACGTCGAAGATGTCGACGGTGAAGCGCTCGTCTCCCAGAGAGGCCAGTTCAGCTTCGAAGGCCTGTACGCACTGGTCGACGATGTCGGCATGCCAGCGCGCGCGGATAACGGCGATGCGGGTCGTTTCATAGTCTTTATGGGAATGCTGATTCATGGGTCCATCCTTCCGTTTCGAACCAGAATCAGGACGCACGATACGGATTAAGCCCGCAAAAAGCGGGCCGGCTTCCGTTTCGTCCTCTTCCATCCGGACTGTAACCGTCGGCTCCGGAATCACACCGGATCTGCTGACCTTTCCACTAGAGCGCCACGCGTCCCTTGGACGCGTAAAGGACGCTCTAGCACTTAAGAATCCACGCATTGATGCGTGGACCGGAAAGCGCTCGCGGGCTTGGGTAGAAACCCTTACCGCCGGTGGGGACTTTCACCCCGCCCTGAGAACATTAACGGCTTTGTATGAAAGGGCAGGACGCTGCTGTCAACCGTGAGAAGGTTGGGCCAAGCACGTTCGACTACCGCGTGCGCCACGCCGCCGCCGATGCGGCGATCAGCATGAGCAGTGCTGCAACCATCACGCAGACAGCAAAGCCGAAGTTGGAATAAAGCGGCCCGAAGCTGGTGGTGCCGACAAAGACCGCGAGGTAAGTCACCGCACTGTTCAGCCCCATGATCGTGCCGCGCCGCGACGGATCGAGCGCCGACAGGCGCATCACCAGGACGTTCAGGCCGAAATGATTGGCCAGTCCCCAGATTGCCACCATGGTCAAGGTCAGCCCGAAACTGTCGCTCGTCGCCGCCATCGCGACGTAGACGACGGCGACAAGAAGATAGGCAAACGGCATGACGCGCCGCGCACCCAGTCTGTCGATGACGCCGTCGAGCAGAGCAGCGGTGCCGAAGCCTATGCCGTAGGCAAGCGCCGCCAGGCCATTGGCACTCACCGGCTGTCCAAGCCCGACATGAAGATGGTCGCCGAGATAGCCATAGACGCCGTAGAACGAAGTCATGAAGGCCGCGCACGCGACCAGCAGCGGCAGGATTCCGGGAATGCCGAGCGCTTCCAGCGGGGCGGGCGCCGGTCCGGCCTTCCTGGTGTCGCTGAGCGACGTCACTGTCAGTCCCATCCATGCAAGGGCCGCAAGCACCGCGACCGCCACGAAAACGGCGCGCCAATGCACAAGATCGGCAAGCACGGCCGACAGCGAGACGCCGGCGACCATGCTGAGCGTCCATCCGGTCAGCACGACGCCGATCGTGCCGCTCTCCCTGCCCGGTGGGGCGATGGCCGCCGCGCTGGCATAGATCGCCGGCATGGCGACGCCGGCGGCGATGCCGGCCAGCAGCTGTGCGGCGACCAGCATGATCACCGTGGGTGCCGCGGCGCTGGCGACCAGCGCCAGTGCCAACAGCAGCAGTGCGCCCTGCAGCATTCTGCGAGCACCGAGCCGGTCGATGTAGCGCGCCAGGAACAGCGCGCTGGCAGAGGTGCCGAGGCCGAACGCGGCCGCCGCAATCATCACGGCCGGCACGCTGGTCCCGAACGACGAGGCGACAGCCGGTGCAATCGGACCCAGCACCAGCGAGTTCGAGCCGATGACCGCGATGCAGCCCGTCAACAGATAGGCAAGCGCCGGGATCGGGGCTCGGGCAGTCAATGGTGCAAGTTGATCAATGTTCGACATATCGGCATAATGGCCGTATTCTATTCAGCGGAGAACCAGGAATTTCGCCATGGATGAAGAAACAGATGGCATTCTGCAGAACAGGCCGGCGGCCCGCGATCTCGACGCGATAGACCGAAGAATATTAGGTGTCCTGGTCGATGATGCCACGATCAGCTACGCCGAACTCGGCGATCGCGTCGGCTTGTCGCCACCGGCAGCGCATGAGCGGGTCAAACGGCTCCGGCGCAGCGGCGCCATCCGCAACACGGTCACCATCATCGATCCCCGGGCGGTGAAAAAGCCTTTGCTCGCCTTTGTCCATATCGACACCAGGGGCTGGGGAAAGACGCCGGAACTGATGGCGGTCTCGCAATATCCCGAAGTGGAGGAAATCCATACCGTCGCCGGCGACACCTGCATGCTGCTGAAGGTCCGCACCGAAGACACCAGGGCCCTCGAAGGCCTTTTGGCGCGCCTCTACGAAACGCCGGGCGTCACCTCGACGCGCAGCTATGTGGTGCTCTCGACCTATCTGGAGCGGCCGGTGCAGCCGGGTATCACCGAGACTTGGCCGACACCCAAGCACATGGCCGAGCCTCTGTACTAGAAGCGAGCGGCTACGCCCGCTCGGGAAACATCTGCTTCAGGCCCTCGCGCGAGGCCTTGGCGACACCGCGCTCGGTGATCAGGCCGGTCACCAGCCGCGCCGGCGTCACGTCGAAGGCCGGGTTGGCCGCCGGCGTCGTCTCAGGCGAAATGCGCACCTGGGCAATCTCGCCGGCGGCGGTCTTGCCCCAGACCAGCGAGACCTCGTCGGCCGAGCGTTGCTCGATCGGGATTTCGGCCAGTCCGTCATGCACCGTCCAGTCGATGGTCGGCGACGGCAGCGCGACATAGAACGGCACGTCGTTGTCGGCGGCGGCGAGCGCCTTGAGATAGGTGCCGATCTTGTTGCAGACGTCGCCGTCGGCGGTGGTGCGGTCGGTACCGACGATGACCATGTCGATTGCGCCGCGCTGCATCAGATGGCCGCCGGCATTGTCG
>NZ_RZRR01000573.1:0-3740 GCF_003998555.1 Mesorhizobium sp. M7A.F.Ca.CA.002.09.1.1
GGCTCAAGGTGCTGCAATCGCTCGACACTCTGGGCGCCGGCTTCCAACTGGCCAGCCACGACCTCGATATCAGAGGCGCCGGCAATCTTCTCGGCGAGGAGCAGTCCGGACACATCAAGGAGGTCGGCTTCGAACTCTACCAGCAGATGCTGGAAGAAGCCGTCGCCGAGGTGAAGGATTCGGGCGAGGTGCAGGATGGCGGCTGGTCGCCGCAGATTGCCGTCGGCACGGCGGTGATGATCCCGGAAAGCTATGTTCCGGACCTGCAGCTCCGGCTGGCGCTTTATCGCCGTCTCGGCGATCTCGAAAACACCGAGGAAATCGACGCTTTCGGCGCCGAGCTGATCGACCGCTTCGGCCCGCTGCCGGAGGAGGTGAAGCATCTGTTGAAGATCGTCTTCATCAAGGCGCTCTGCCGCAAGGCCAATGTCGAAAAACTCGACGCCGGGCCGAAGGGCGTCGTCATCCATTTCCGCAAGCGCGAATTCTCCAACCCGGTCGGGCTGGTCAAGTTCATTGGCGAACAGGGATCGTTGGCCAAGATCCGGCCGGACCACAGTGTCGTCTTCGTGCGCGACTGGCCGACAGCCGAGAAGAGGCTGGCGGGCTCGGCGGTCGTCATGACGCAGTTGGCACGGCTGGTGGAGAAGGCGGCGTAGCTAGCCTCGGACCATTCGCCAGCGCTGAAATTCCGGTCTAGAATAGGAAATTGGCTTCGTGTATGGAGCCGCGATCCCCAATTGGGGCCGGGAATGGCGGAGTATAGGCCGCTGGAAAGAGCGTTGGGTGCAGCGATGACGAAATGGTCGCCGAATTCGTGGAGAGCAAAGCCGATCAAGCAGGTTCCTGCTTATCCGGACCTTGCAGCGCTGAAGAACACGGAGGCCCAGCTCGCAACCTTTCCGCCGCTGGTTTTTGCCGGTGAGGCGCGCAAGCTCAAGAAGCAGCTCGCTTCGGTCGCTGCCGGTGACGCATTCCTCCTTCAGGGGGGCGATTGCGCCGAGAGCTTCGCCGAGCATGGCGCAGACAACATCCGCGACTTCTTCCGCGTCTTCCTGCAGATGTCGGTGGTGCTGACCTTCGCCGGCGCGCAGCCGGTGGTCAAGGTCGGCCGCGTTGCCGGCCAGTTCGCCAAGCCGCGCTCGTCCGACAACGAGACCAAGGGCGAGGTGACGTTGCCCAGCTATCGCGGCGACATCATCAACGGCATCGAATTCGACCCGAAGTCGCGCATTCCGGATCCCGCTCGCCAGGAGATGGCGTACCGCCAGTCGGCGGCGACGCTCAACCTTCTGCGCGCCTTCGCGCAAGGCGGCTATGCCAGCCTGGAGAATGTGCACCGCTGGATGCTCGGCTTCGTGTCCGACAGCCCGCAGGGCGAGAAATACGAGTCGCTCGCCAACCGCATCACCGAGACGATGGACTTCATGAAGGCCGTCGGCATCACTTCGGAAACCAACTACGCGCTGCGCGAGACCGATTTCTATACCAGCCATGAGGCGCTGCTGCTCGGCTACGAGGAGGCGCTGACGCGTGTCGATTCGACCTCCGGCGACTGGTACGCTACCTCGGGCCATATGATCTGGATCGGCGACCGCACCCGCCAGCCGGACCATGCGCATGTCGAATATTGCCGCGGCATCAAGAACCCGCTCGGCCTGAAATGCGGTCCGTCGCTGACGCCGGACGGCTTGCTGGAGCTGATCGACTTGCTCAACCCCGAAAATGAACCCGGCCGGCTGACGCTGATTGCACGTTTCGGCTCCGACAAGGTCGCCGACCATCTGCCGAAGCTGGTTCGCGCGGTGCAGAAGGAAGGCCGCTCCGTGGTGTGGTCGTCGGACCCGATGCACGGCAACACGATCGAGGCCGCCGGCTACAAGACGCGGCCGTTCGACCGCATCCTGAAGGAGGTTCAGACCTTCTTCGAAGTGCACCGCGCCGAAGGCACGCATCCGGGCGGCATCCATGTCGAGATGACCGGTAAGAACGTCACCGAATGCACCGGTGGCGCGCGCGCCATCACCGCCGAGGAGTTGCAGGACCGCTACCACACCCATTGCGACCCGCGCCTCAACGCCGACCAGGCGATCGAACTGGCGTTCCTGGTGTCAGACCTGCTCAAGAAGAGCCACCCGGTGCAGCACAAGCAGGTTGCGAACGGTTAAGCTCGATTTCGGCCTGAACGGCTGACGGAAAAAGCGCTGGAGAAATCCGGCGCTTTTCTTTTGGTTGGTTCAGTGCCCGCGTTCCCAGCGCAGGCCGGCGAGTCTGGGGTCAGCAAACGCCGCCCTTGAAAACTCGATGCGCTTTTCCGGAAACTCGCAGATCGCCTGCACGCCGAACGCACCAAGCCGGATGCGCCAGGTCCGCGGCTCCATTCTCCACGCCAGTACATGTCGCATTTGCTTGCGTGCGTGCGCCGCAAAGCTGGAATCCTGAAGGCGATGCCAGGCACTTTTCTTTCAAGGAGGATCGACGTGAGTGGTGGTCACCAGGGATCGTGTCTGTGTGGAGCCGTCCGCTTCAGAACGAACGGAGCGTTGCGTGGCGTCGTCTATTGTCATTGCTCGCAATGCCGCAAGCAGAGCGGACATTTCTATGCCGCGACCAATGTTGCCAATGTCGACATCGTGATCGATGGCGTGGAAAGTATCACCTGGTACGAAGCCTCTACCTTCGCCAGGCGTGGGTTCTGCAAGGCATGCGGGTCGGTGCTGTTCTGGAAGCCGCGAGACCAGGACTACGTTTCAGTCATGGCGGGATCGTTCGACAAGCCGACAGGTCTTGAGGGGGAATGCCATATCTTCGTTGGTGACAAGGGCGACTATTATTCGATCGACGACGGGCTGCCGCAGTTTGAAAAGTCGACACCGTCCATACCGGTTGCTGAATGAATCTTGGACAAGTCACCTTATTCCATTGATCTGGCCAGCCATTGCATTATCCCGTGCCGGTGATTCGCAAAGGGGTTTGGCATGCAGCGGCTGATCGACGCTTATTTCAATTCGGTGCGGGCGTTTCGCAAGCTGGCCGCCAGCGAGAAGGCTTTCCAGCAGGAGCTGATGCTGCTGGCGCTGGCACTGCCGCTCGGCTGGTTCGTTTCGATCTCGTGGCGCGGTTATGCCTTGCTGATCGGCGCGGTGCTGCTCTTGATCATGGTCGAGGTGCTTAACACCGGCATCGAGGCGGCATGCGACGCTTTCAGCCGCGAGTTCAATGTCGACATCCAGTTGGCCAAGGATTGCGGTTCGCTGGCGGTGCTGATTTCGGTGCTCATCGTCGCCGGTGTCTGGGGCATCGCCATTATCGAGCGGATCACTGGGCTACCGATCTAGCCTTTCGATGCCTATATGGCAGTCACCAAAGGAGACTGTCATGGCCGGGGCCGCCAATTTTCTGCTTCTCGAACGCGTGGGCCTGCCAGACGATCTGCGCTGGCTCGTCGAAAAATACCCGCGTGAAAACTGGCAGGACCATGCCAACGTCCACGGCATCGCCAATATGTGGCTGCAGCGGCACGACATGTTCCGCGAACTTGGCGGCATGCTGGCCAACGGCATTGACGACTTCCGTGAGGGACGGCTGACGGCGCCTGATTTCGCGCGCTGGTTCGCGCCGCGCCTCAATCATTTTCTTGGGCATCTCGACGGTCACCACAATGTCGAGGATTATCAATATTTCCCGATCTTCGCCAAGGCCGAGCCCCGTTTGAAGCGCGGCTTCGAGATTCTCGATGC
>NZ_RZRR01000574.1:0-3736 GCF_003998555.1 Mesorhizobium sp. M7A.F.Ca.CA.002.09.1.1
GGACACTGCAGGAGCAACCCATGGACTGGTACTCGATCGTCAAATTCCTCCACGTCACTACCGCCATTCTGTGGGTCGACGGCGGCTTCGTACTGTTCCTGCTGGGCATGCTTGCCGAGCGCGCGGGCAACATCGAGGAAAAGCTGCAGGCAATGCGCGCCAGCGGTCAGCTGGGCGGCAGGTTCTTTGCGCCGATGTCGATGCTGACGCTGATCTTCGGCCTCATCATGTGCTGGTTCTGGGTCGGCTTCTCCGATTTGTGGGTACTCATCGGCCTGGCGGGATACGCCACGACCTTTTCGATCGGCATGTTCATCTTCAAGCCGACCGGGGAGCGCATGGGCGCAATGATCGCCAAAGAGGGCGTCACGCCAGAGGTTCTTGCCATCGGCCAGCGCATGATGAGCGCGGCACGTTTCGACTATGCGGTGATGCTGGTGATCATTGCGGACATGGTGCTCAAACCGACCGTGCATGACATCGGCATCCTTGCCGGCATGGTGCTGGTCGTTATGGTCGGCGCGACACTGGCTTTTGGCGGCAACCGTCGTCTGGTGCCAAGCGCCGCCTGACCCCTAATGACGGGGCGGCTGCGCGGCGGCCTTTCTACATCAGGCCGACAATGCCATCCCACAGCAGCTTCAGCGCCACGACCGCGACGGTTGCGTAGGTAAAGGGATAGAAGGTTTCCGGCCGCATGCGGCGCACCAGCCACGCTCCGGCGATGGTCGACAGCGGCGCCAGCGGCATCAGCACCGCCGATGCCGTCAGATTGGCGGTGTCGAACTGGCCGAGCGCGAAATAGGGCACCAGCTTCAGCGCGTTGGTGGCGGCAAAGAAGATCGCTGCGGTGCCCGACAGAACTTTCGGATCGAGACGGATCGGCAAGGCATAGACCTGGAAGGGCGGACCGCCGACATGGGCAACGAAGCTGGTGAAGCCGGCGACCGTGCCCCACACGGCGGCGGCCACGCGGTTGGGCGCGGCCGCGTGATCGGCGCCGTGGCGGAACTGCAGATAGAGCCAGCGCAGGACGAAGATGATGGCGACGGCGCCAACGATCAGCCGCACCGCCTCTTCGGTCACCAGTGCCGCCGTAAGCCAGCCAAGGCCGATGCCGATGACGGCGCCCGGCATCATGTCGACCAGCATCTTGCGGTCGTAAACGCCCCACCACGTCCACACCGAGACGATGTCCATCAGGCACAGGATCGGCAGCAGGATGGCCGCCGCCTGCACCGGCGGCATGGTCAGCGCCATCAGCGGCACGCCGACGAAACCGACGGCACCGCCAAAGCCGCCCTTCGACAGGCCGACCAGAATGACCGCCGGAATGGCGGCCGCATAGAACCACGGATCGAGAAGCAGGCCTGACATGGGAGGGGACTGGTCCGGAGGGAAAGCGTGTCGACGCTTGAATAGCCCAGAATGTCGGGCGGAGCGACAGCAAATATGAGCGTGGCGGCTGCACATGCGGGCCGACGCAGGCCTGTGCCTACCGACGCGCCGAGACCAGCAGGAACATCGGCCGCTCGAGCTCTTCCGCCAGTTCGGGTTTGGCCGCGATCTGCTCTGATGTCGGACGGAACTCCTCGACATGCGCGATGGTGAAGCCGGCCTGCAGGAGAGCGTTGAGCGTGGTGCCGATCGTGCGGTGATGTTTCACGACGCCCTTGGCCAGCCAGTCCGTGCTGCGCGGTCCTTCCACCAGATACTGGTCGACAGGCCACGTCTTTCGGCCTTCGCTATCGATCACCCAGCCGGGTTTGGTCGGCGCCATGAAGATCGGATGTTCCGTCGAAAAGACGAAATGCCCGCCAGGCGCCAGGGCCCGATGCACGGTCCCGAACAGACGCGACACATCCTCGACATAGTGCAAGGCGAGCGAACTGTAGACGAGATCGAAGCTGGCTTCCGGCAGGCTGAGCCGATCGAGATCGGCCGTCTCATAGCTTATCCCTGCATCCGGGCCGGCGGCCCTTGCTCGGGCAAGCATCTTCTCCGACAGGTCCAGGCCAAGCACCTGCGCCGCCCCATGCTCGCGTGCCCAGCGGCAGAACCAGCCGAAGCCGCAGCCGAGATCGACGACCCTCAAGCCGCCGACATCGGGCAGCATCGCGCGCATTGCCGGCCACTCGGCGGCACCCTCCAGCCCTTCGACCGAACGGCCGAGTTGGCTGTAGCCTGCGAAGAAATCCTCACGGTCGTATATGTTCTGCGCCATGACAGTCTCGGTCTCATTTGGTCGGCACACTAACCAAGCGGCCACCGGCTTTCCACCCGGCTCGATCAGGAGGCATGCAAGACCTTTGCCCTATCCCGAGAAGCAGCCGCGTCGAGCGGTGGCGGCCGCCGCCGGATCGGCTGCGCCTTGATGATGGCGGTGCTTGTCTCCGCCTTGTCGGCGATACGGTCGAGAATCCCGTCGAGATCGCCGATCGAGCGTACGAACAGCCGGGCGACGAAGCAGTCATCGCCCGTTACCTTGTCGCATTCGCCGAATTCGGGGATGTCCTCGATCAGCTTCTGAACGATGTGCAGCTTGCCCGGCAGAGGCCGGATGCGCACGATCGCCTGCAAGGTATAGCCGAGCGCGAGCGGATCGATCTCGACGGTGAACGCCCGGATGACGCCGCGCTCCTCGAGTCGTCGCAGCCGCTCCGAAACGCTTGGCGACGACAGCCCGACCTGGGCGGCCAGCTCCTTCAGCGAGGTCCGCGCATCCTTGATCAGGATTTCAAGGAGATTTCGGTCGAGATCGTCCAGCATCTTTTTCCTTTTCCCGACAGCTTGGAGCTTTCTCCTAATATAATTAGGCCAATAGGCCATACACCCTTTCCAATCTGATGGAAAGCTTCGCGACCGCATGAGATTATGGCGGCTCAACCGATAAGGAGGTTTGTTGTGAACGAGACAGTACGCGGCACGGTCGAAATGTCCGCCGCAATGGCCATCCTGGGAACGATCGGATGGTTCGTCGTCCTGTCCGGCCAGCCGATCATGGATGTGGTGTTTTGGCGTTGCGCTTTCGGCGCGCTGACGCTGCTCATCATCTGCGCCGGGCTGGGGTTGCTGCGCAACAGGCTGTCGCTGCGCATCATCGGCATCGCCGCGCTCGGCGGCGTCGCCATCGTCGTCAACTGGCTTTTGCTGTTCAGCGCTTTCTCGCGCGCGTCGATCTCGATCGCCACCGCCGTCTACAACACGCAGCCCTTCATGCTGGTCGGCTTCGGCGCGCTCTTCTTCGCCGAGCGGCTGAGCCTGACCAAGCTGACCTGGCTGACCATCGCCTTCGCCGGCATGGTGCTGATCGTGCAGTCGGCTCCCGATGCCGGCCCCAATGCCGGCATGGCCGGCACGGATTATTTCACCGGCATCGTCATGGCATTGGGCGCGGCCTTCTTCTGGGCCGTCGCCGCCATCGTCACCAAGAAGCTCAAGGGCACGCCACCGCATCTGATTGCGCTGATACAGGTCTGCGTCGGCGTCGTCATGCTGGCGCCGTTCGCCAATCTATCCCGGCTTCCAGCCGATGCCTGGAGCTGGACCATGCTGGCGACGCTCGGCATCGTCCACACCGGCCTGATGTACATACTGATGTACGGCGCCATCCAGAAGCTGCCGACGCATCTGCAGGGATCGCTGTCGTTCATCTATCCCGTCGTCGCCATCCTGGTCGACGTCGTCGCCTTCGGCCATCGGCTGCATCTGAGCCAGGTCGTCGGCGCCACCGCCA
>NZ_RZRR01000575.1:0-3728 GCF_003998555.1 Mesorhizobium sp. M7A.F.Ca.CA.002.09.1.1
CTCGTGGGGCTGGTCCTGTGCAGCAATGCGTCGATGGTTTACTTCGCTTTGGATTCGCTCCGTGTGGCAGTCGTCACGACGCTGGCCTGTTCGCTGCTGCTTCAGGCCGGCTACTTCGGCCGCGTGCTCTTTCTGATCTGGCAGTCCTCTAGCCGCGCTCGTGGAACTCGCCACAGGGGCCAGCATGCCGATGGTTACAGGAAAGCTCGGGTACCAGTCGTCTGACTCTGATCAACTGCGGAATGCAATTTTCAGCTGTGTCCCGGCTTGGTCGAATGCCCAGCATGTGCTGCTGCTTTGATGCGCGGATGACAGGATCAGTGCTCAGACCCACACCAATTTTGGTCACCCTCTGATGACTGAGCTGATCGTATAGGGAATCTGTGTTCGGCTAACACGCGACCATACCCCTGGGCTGACCGGTGCGTAGCAGGTTCAGGTACTTTTTTGCTGGAGATAGCATGCTGGAAAAATTCGAACGTTATCCGCTCACCTTTGGACCCACGCCGATCGAGAGGCTCGACCGCCTCGGCAAGCATCTGGGCGACAAGGTGGAAATCTACGTCAAACGCGAGGACTGCAACTCCGGTCTCGCGTTCGGCGGAAACAAGCTGCGCAAGCTCGAATACATTGTGCCCGACGCGATCGCGTCAGATGCCGATACGCTCGTCACAATCGGTGGCGTGCAGTCCAACCATACGCGCATGGTCGCTGCGGTCGCCGCCAAGATCGGCATGAAATGCCTCCTGGTCCAGGAGAGCTGGGTCCCACATGATGATGCTGTCTACGACCGGGTCGGCAATATCCTCTTGAGCCGCATCATGGGGGCAGAGGTGCGCCTGGTTGACGAGGGCTTTGACATCGGCATCCGCCGCAGCTGGGAAAAGGCACTTTATGAAGTCAAGGCAAGGGGCGGCAGGCCATATGCGATACCTGCCGGCGCCTCTGTCCACAAATACGGCGGCCTGGGCTATGTGGGGTTCGCTGAGGAGGTGCGTGCCCAGGAAGAGCAGCTTGGGTTTGCCTTCGACTATATCGTCGTCTGTACGGTGACTGGTTCAACCCACGGCGGCATGCTCGTCGGGTTCGCCAAGGATGGTCGACAGCGCAACGTGATCGGTATCGATGCCTCCGCCATGCCCGCCAAGACCAAGGCGCAGGTGCTTGGCATCGCCCAAAATACAGCGAAGCTCGTCCACCTCGGAGCGGAAATTGTCGAGGCAGACGTGGTGTTGTTCATGGACTACGCGTACCCGGGTTATGGCGTTCCATCGGAGGAAACCAAAGAGGCAATCCGTTTGTGCGCGCGGCTCGAGGGCATGATTACGGACCCCGTTTACGAGGGCAAATCGATGCAAGGGATGATCGACCTCGTCCAGAGGGGCTTCTTTCCACAGGGATCGAGGGTCCTCTACGCACATCTAGGCGGCGCACCGGCGATCAACGGGTACGGCTACACCTTTCGCAACGGCTGACGTTCGGCAGTCTGCGATTCCGCGGTCGCGCTCGAACGTGGGTAGGTAGCGTCGTTCGAGCGCTTGGCTGGAGAAGTGGAGGCAGCGACGGGCATCCACTAATTGGTACCATTACGTGCTGTCGGTGCTCAACGCCACGCGCATTGAGCGCATGCCGCCGTTGGCAACCGCGAGGCGAATTTTGACTCCGGGGCAAGAATCCACACGCGGCGGTGGCGGCACGAGGACCAAGCCGGCGAGTTCGCGCTTTCGAACTGGCGCCAAACTGCCACTGCTCGAGGGCCGAGGCCAGTCTAATCACAGGCGAGCCGTCCAAGCTCTCAAGAGTGATAGGGCGAAACCCGACAGCGGCAGAAGACATGTCGGGTTCACGACAATCGGCCGCATTTGGCCTCGTGGAGAATTTCAAAGCATTTCCCGCCGCTTACCGGAGCTGAGGGAATTGGCACCTCCGTTGCAGCTTGATGTGCGGCAACACGGTGAGAGCTTCGCTGAAGCAAGCCAGAGGGAGCGATGCCCTCGAGACCGTGTCCGATTTTGACTGGAAAATATTCCGCGACAAAAGAGACGAAAGGTGTGGAATGACTTTGGACACCAAGATGGAACTGCGTATGGGGTCCCCGGCTCCTGCGATCAAAGTGGAGAACTGGCTGCGTGGCGAGCCCCTCACGAACTTTCGGCCCGGCAAGGTCTACCTCGTTGAGTTTTGGGCGACTTGGTGCGGACCATGTGTCGACGCCATGCCCCATTTGATCGAACTGCAGGAGAAATATGAAGGCAGCGGATTTGAGGCGGTCGGAGTTGCCGCCTGCGAACAGGGTCCTACCGCAGACGAGGCGCGGACCAACGTGGATGCCTGGCTGACCGAGGAGTTCCCGAATCTGAATTATCGTATCGGGTTCGATTACATTGGCGAAATGAACAAGCTCTGGATGGATCCCAGCTCTTCGATTGGGATTCCCACCTCGTTCGTGGTCGACCGCGACGGCCACATCGCTTTTATCGGCCACCCGGCGGAACTCGATGACGTTTTGCCGAAAGTCCTTAACGGCAGCTGGCGCAGCAGCTATGAAGCGAAAGCCGCCGATGCAAAGCGCATCGCGCATAACCAACTTGCAGCGCGCGAAATGTCGCTTACCGGGCCGATATACGCCAAACTTGAGCCGGCGATGCAGGCCGAGGATTGGACGGCGGCGCTCTTGGCCATCGAAGAAGGCCTCGCCTTGATGCCAGACTCTTGTGAGTTCCGGCAGATTCATGCGGATCTTCTGCTTCACAAGCTGCGCGACATCAAGACCGGCATGCCGGTCATGCGAGAATTGGTCGAGGACGCGATCGACAAAACGTCCGACGCGGTGTCGTGGATGGCCTTGGCCCTCAACCAACTCTTCGATCCCACGATGGACAATTCCCATCTTCCGCGCGCGGAGCGCTTTGCGATGGGCAACGAGCTCTCGGAACAGATACTGGCACTCAATCCCCCGAACGGCGATGGCCCGTTTAAATACCTCCGGTACCTCCCGGTAGCTCAGTATTATTACGAGAGCGGCAACAAAGATCGCGCAATCGAGTTGATCGAGGTGGCACTGAAATCGGTGGACCGGCTGGGGCCAATTCCGGACCACACCAAACAGTACTATCTTACCCCATTGCTCGAAGCACTGGCCAACTACACGGGTGAGCCTGCCTGTCACGCGGATCTTTGTGTGGCTCCGCAAAAGAAGGCACCCGAAACTCAAAACGAAGTCACTTCCTGAGCAAGAATCGCGAAGGGACTGACAATTGGAATTGAACACTGGCCAATCCGCCCATCGAAGCTCTCTTCGCAGCAAGTATGTCGATGCAGCAGGGCGGCGGCTTGCGGAAGGTTGGATTTCAATTGCGTTGACCACCGGTCGGATCGCGGCGCAGACGATGTGCGCCGCGAATTCGCGCCGCAGGTCTCGCACTCGTGGACATGTCGAGGTCGGCCACGGGGCACTCTTGGGGTTGGCCCGCCCAAGCCATTCGTCGGCCACGCAAGCGGACCCGGAGTGGGCATCGCAGGAAAAGGAAATCGTACCTCGAAGACGAAGACTGAAATGACGAACAACGAAATTCCTCCGGTTGGCCCTGCTGTCAACAATGACGACGAGGCCCTTGCTTCCCCGTTCGTCAAATGCCTCCTGCGGCTCATTCGTACTCAGGATTCCTTCGGCTTATGGGAAGGCCATTCGGATGCCGAGCTGCTGGCCGAGTTCATCATCACCAAGC
>NZ_RZRR01000576.1:0-3727 GCF_003998555.1 Mesorhizobium sp. M7A.F.Ca.CA.002.09.1.1
GTACAGACCTTCGTCAAGGCGTCAGGTGGCTGCTCCGCCCCTGCGGTCAAGAACCAGGACGAGGCCAACGCGACAATGGGTCAGATGAAGCTGCGCCAGTTCCCGCCCAAAGAGACGATGACCAAGACCGAGGAACTGCAGTTGATGATCCGGCACCCTAACAATTCGGGGCTGCAGCGGGATCCGCTGACCCAATATTTCATACCGGCGCATTTTGTCCAGAAACTGTCGATCTCCCAAGCCGGCCGGCCGATCCTCTCCATGGAAGGTGGAATATCGATTTCGGAAGACCCCAACTTCCGATTCGATTTCACCGTGCACGGCAATGGCGAAATCCAGGTTGAAGCGATCGATACGGACGGCAAAACATTTCGCAATCAGTGGCCGCTCGAGACAGCGGGACTCTGAAGTCTCGATATCTTGCGCTGGACTGCCGGGTGCTTGCCACTTGATCCCGAAAATGGAGCTCGTTCGGGAAGATCACGCCCGGGCAGAGGACGGAGCTCCATCCGGCTTCCGGATGGAGCAGGCTCTAAAAGCAGCGCACGTCGGCTTCCGACTGCGCGCGCTTCAATTCGGTACGGGCTGCCTTCGCCGGTGCGCTTTCGCGAAACAGCGCCGCGCTTTCGCCTGTGGTCAAAGACATGCTCTTGAAAGTCTCGGCTCTCTCATAGTGGTCGTAGGGAAGGATCGAGGCGATGACGTCGATCGAGCAGGAACAGCTTTCCAGCGCCTGACGTGTCTGGCCGTTCGTCTGCATGCAGCCGAGCACGTAGTCGGCGATCGTTGCTGTCGGGTAATCACCCGCGGCGCCCGCCGGGTTTGCGAAGGCCAGCGGCGCGGCAAGGAGCAGCGGCAAAGTCGAAAATCCAACATATCTGATCACGGGAAAACCTCCGGTTAGCCTAGGCGCGATGCGCCCAGTCGGGATCACCGTGGCAGTTGGCAACGTGCAGCAGAGTCAGTCAAGCGCCCATGGCTTCCGTATGCGACCAAAGGAGGAATGCGGGGCTTGTCGACCGTGGTTCCGCATGGCGGCTCCGTGGCCTGCTCCACGCCCCGACTCCAACGATCATCTCATGCTTGGCCCACTATCGATTCCCAATGGAGCACGCGCATGACCATGCCGAGACATCGAAGCGAATACCTCCAAATAAAATCAACGCTTAGGCGAAATGTAAAAATCAAAAAATAACTAAATTTTATGCGCCCCATCGTTATTTCGCGGTCATAAATACTTTATCTAACAAATACCGTCCTGCTTATTTTCTTATATTGCACCGCATCATTTACGATATTGCGGTGCAAAAACACCAGCAGGCTTTTTTGCTTGCCTAGCCTTTTACGATGACATAGCCTCACCCTGTTTCCGGCTTCAAGGGCGTCACCGTCATTAGGGAGCGGCGACAGTCTTTCGTAGGCCAAGGTGAGGTGGGCAGTAACGGTGCCCTCTGCACATCTGGCTTAGGTCGTGACACGCTGCCGGAAATATTTCCCCCCCGTGAATCGCTTGGGCAAGCCCTTGTGGGCTCAGCAAATGATTCATCACTATGAACCTCGGGAGGAATTCGGATGCGTGTACTTACGAAAGCTACCTATATTCTAACCACTGCGGCGTTTCTGTCGCTCGGCGCGGCCTATACGGCGTCGGCTAATGAGGACCTTGCAAAGCTGGCTTCGGATTCGAAGAACTGGGCAATGCAGACGGGTGACTACGCCAACACCCGCTATTCCAAACTCAACCAGATTACTGCGGACAATGTGAAGAACCTGCAGGTCAAGTGGACCTTTTCCACCGGCGTGCTACGAGGCCACGAGGGTGGACCGCTTATCATCGGCGATGTGATGTATGTCCACACGCCTTTCCCGAACAATGTCTTTGCGCTCGATCTCAAGAATGACGGGAAGATCCTTTGGAAGTACGAACCCAAGCAGGATCCCAACGTCATTCCGATCATGTGTTGCGATACGGTCAACCGTGGCGTTGCCTATGGTGACGGCAAGATCATTCTCAATCAGGCCGACACCACAGTCGTCGCCCTCGACGCGAAGACTGGCAAGGTCGTCTGGTCGGTCAAGAACGGCGACCAGACCGATGGCGGCAAAGGCGAATCTGGTACGGCTGCCCCCGTCGTCGTCAAGGACAAGGTGCTCATCGGCGTCTCCGGCGCCGAATTCGGCGTTCGCGGCTGGCTGGCCGCCTACAATCTGAAAGATGGCAAACTCGCCTGGAAAGCCTATTCGGAAGGTCCGGACGCAGACACCCTGATCGATCCCGAGAAGACCACGCAACTCGGCAAGCCGGTTGGCAAGGATTCCGGCACGAACACCTGGGAAGGCGAGCAGTGGAAGACCGGCGGCGGCACGACATGGGGATGGTATTCCTATGATCCCAAGCTGAACCTGGTCTATTATGGCACCGGCAATCCCTCGACGTGGAACCCGGTCCAACGCCCCGGCGACAATCGCTGGTCGATGACGATCATGGCCCGCGATGCGGATACTGGTGTTGCCAAATGGCTCTACCAGATGACCCCGCATGACGAATGGGACTATGACGGCATCAACGAGATGATCCTCGTCGATGGCATGGAGGTCAACGGCGCCAAGCACGACGTGCTGGTGCATTTCGATCGCAATGGTTTTGCCTACACCATGGATCGCGCCACCGGCGACCTTCTCGTCGCCAAGAAATACGATCCGGCCGTGAACTGGGCGACCGAAGTCGTCATGGACCCCAAGAGCGAACAGTATGGTCGCCCGCAGGTCGTGGCGAAATATTCGACCCAGCAGAACGGCGAAGACACCAACTCGACGGGCATCTGCCCGGCGGCGCTTGGAACGAAGGACCAGCAGCCGGCGGCCTATTCGCCGAAGACCGGGCTGTTCTATGTCCCCACCAACCATGTCTGCATGGACTATGAGCCTTACAAGGTGAGCTACACCGCCGGTCAGCCTTATGTTGGCGCCACCGTGTCGATGTATCCCGCACCTGGCGGCGACGGCAACATGGGCAACTTCATTGCCTGGGATGCGGCCAAGGGCGAGATCGTCTGGTCGAAGCCCGAGCAGTTCTCGGTGTGGTCGGGCGCGTTGGCGACAGATGGCGACGTCGTCTTCTACGGTACACTCGAAGGCTACATCAAGGCGGTCGATAAGGACGGCAAGGAACTCTACAAGTTCAAGACCCCGTCCGGCATCATCGGCAACATCACGACCTACGAGCAGGGCGGCAAGCAGTATATCGCCGTTCTGTCGGGCGTCGGTGGATGGGCTGGTATCGGCCTGGCAGGCGGCCTGCTTTCGCCTGACAACGCCGCTGCCTGGCATGGCGCCGTCGATCAGGGCCGCGCGCAAGGCGACCAAGCCGCTGTCGTTGGTACAGCTGGCCTGGGTGCCGTCGGCGGCTACGCGGCACTTGCCGACTACACGACGCTGGGCGGTCAGCTCACCGTCTTCGGTCTCCCGGATTGATGCGCTGGGAACCTTGAGCATGCCTCAGGTCTTGTGAGACCAAAGGCTTGAAGAACGAGAGCCCGGACATCCGGAAGCCATGGCCGGGCTCTCGATTCGGTTACGCACCCAAAAACACCGATCAATGCCGGTCGCGACAGCAAAACCGTGTCCATTGGCAAATGAAGGAAGCGTTTGAATGTCCGTTCGCATTGTAATTTCGGCTTTCGTCCTGGCTCTGCTGCCTCTGGCAAGCTCGAGCCTCGTCCGGGCC
>NZ_RZRR01000577.1:0-3719 GCF_003998555.1 Mesorhizobium sp. M7A.F.Ca.CA.002.09.1.1
CCGGGGGGTTCTCTTTCGCCGGAGGCGTCTTTTCCCCGGAAGCGCCTTGAACGACCGGGCGAACGCGTTGCCGGATAGGATGAGACGTTTCGGTTTTCGGGGCCGACCCCTCGTTGCCGGCAGGCGGCGAGTAATCATTCCCTCTGAGCTTTGAATTTCCTTCTGCGGTTCCTTCTGAAACGTTCTCTCTAAATGCCCCTCGGTTTTCCGTTGGGGTAGTCCCTTGGCTTTTCGTGGGGGTAGCCCCTTGGTGTTCCGTGGGGGTCACCTTCCTGCCCCCTCGGTTTTCCGTGGGAGTTGCCCCCACACTTTTCCGTGGGAGTGCCTTTTGCGACACTGGTGGGTCGGACGGTTCCCAGTCGAGGTTGAGAGTAATGCGCATACCTTTGGCATTGCCGGGGGAGTGCTCTACCGTGATGAAACCCTCGGCCTCTAACCACTGGATATGCCCTCGGGCTTGCGTTTCCTTCGGCCCGCTCGCCTGCATTATCTGCCTGTAGGTGAGCCAGCACGTGCTCACGCCCCAGTTCACGGTTTTGTCGATGATGATCAGGATCGTGTCTCGCGTGCCCACCGGTATGTAGTGACGCCAGACGCGGATGTATTGCCGCATGATGCCCTGTTGGGAAATCGTGCGAGACAATGGCCAATTCTCCGGCCTGTAGTGGCTGTGCATCCGCCATTCCTTTTGGTCCGGCTGCTGCACTGGCTCTGTCGTGTCGATGTCTGGGGGATTGTTGGTGTTGTCCGCGTCGGTGGTGGCATCGGCGGATTGAGGGCGTGAATAGGCTAGGTGAGGGGACATTTGGTCTATTCCTTGGTCTGAGAGGGGCGGCACCGCCATCCGACCAAGGAAAAATGCGGCACCGCCCCTGTTGACAGTCCACGCGGCGCAGCGTGAACCAGCGCACCCCATATCTACCATGAGCGTGGTCAAATCGACAGTGCTTCTGAAGTGTAATCGGCAGGAAAAGTTTGCAACAAGTTGCAAAATCAAAGCAATGTGTTGACGAAGACTTCGTATGGCAGTGCGAAAGCTTCTGGGCCAGACGTGCGCTCGTGTTGCTATTCGGGCGAACTGTGCCAGACTCCCGGTCGTGGTCAAAACGGGCGTGAATTTTCATGGACATCATTTTTCCGGTCGCGGCGCTTTGGGTAGCCGGGGGCGTTCTCTTCCTTCAGGGCATCGTCACCAATCGCGACGCCAGCCCGGCAGTGGCGGCGAACTCTCGCGCCGTGGTCGACGATCTCTTGCGGCTCCGGCCGGCCGCGTTGGTCGCGGCGGCGCTCTTCTTGGTTGCCTGGCCCGCCATCTGGATCGGTGCGCATATCGTGCGCCGCTGAGTTTGCACCCGGTTTCAAAAAAGTTGCCCAAGCCATGCTGCATTCTTCGACCATAGCCGACGATCACGGGTCCATGCTGGCCCGGCTCAAAGCCGCCCACGCGTTCGTTGCGTCGCTTGTGGTCGAAGATGCGATCTATGCGCCGATCTTCACGCGGCTAGAGGCGGAAATCGCGGCCGAAGAGGCGAGGGGAGACCCCATCGCCCGGGCGCGGGCAATCGTCGCTGCTCAAAGGGCGAAGCTCTGAAGGATGTCGCGCTTGTGCGCCAACGTCGCGCCTTCGCCGTAGCGTTCCCTGCCCAGCGCATGGCCGAACAGGTCGCGCCGGATACGCTCATCTACCTTGGCGGCAATCATCCGGTCTTCAAAAGAATGCCGCAGGCTGTAGAGAACATGTTCCGGTGTCTCTAACAGGTCGTGTTCCCGAAGGTACTTGTTCACCGTGTCGCTGATCTTGTCCTTGAAACGATAGGTCGGAAAGCCTTGCGGGCAGTGCTTGAAGGCTTCGAGCGACACGCCTACCAGCGGAATGACACGCTCGCTCACCTTGTTCTTTAGCTGCCGGCCTTCCGGCTCAATGCTGATATATGGCACGTCAACATCCAGGCGGATGTGGTGCGGCATGAGCCCGGCCGCTTCGCCGGGGCGATAGCCGGTGTTGATCATGCCAAGCAGGATGCACCGGGCTTCCGTGTTCAAGCTGTCCAGCGCGCCGGGGGCAAGCAGCTTGGTCTTGATCCAGTCGACCGAGAAAGGCGGGCGGGTCCGCTCCTTGTCGGCTTTGAAGGTGAGGCCGTCCAGCGGCAGGACCAGCCCTAGCCGCTTCATCTTGACCACGGTGCGAAGGATATTGCCGATGTGCTGGAAATCCTTGTTAGCAGTGTCGGGCTTGGCATCGCCGGCCGCTATCCGCTCCATCCATGTTTCGCGGAAGTCGAGCATGTCGTCTCCGGTGATCTCTGAAAGCTCCTTGTCGCCGATCTCTTCAATCAAGTTGGCGATGGCACGTTTGCGGGGGTGCTCCCAGCGGCGAAGCTGATCCTCGCTCTTGCCTATCGTGTCCTGCTTGGCAAAGCCCCAATACAACTCCAGTGCCTTGCTGATTTTGATCCCCGGTTCGGGAGCGCCGCCCAGCACGGCGCGCGCCTCGATCTTGGCAGCATCGCCATTGAGCTTCAGGGCGGACTCGACACGTTCGAGCAGCTTTTCGCGGGGGAGTTGGGCGATGCGATCAGCGGGCAGGTAGTTGTAGCCGCGCACGGCGGCCAGTTCCTTCGCCGCTGCAAACCGTCGCTCGGCATCGTCGGTTGCGCCGGCAAGGGTAGCTTCCCAGCCCTCGACCATATGCGCCCATGCGGTTGGAGCCTTCTGTCGCGCAACCGTTTCGGAGTCCGTGTGAAGGCTGATCCAGATTTGAGTGCGCGGCTCGATTGCAGCATAGCGCTTAGGCACTCGGCGGACGATGTGGAAGGTCTTATTGCGGCGCTTGACGTTCATACCGCTACCATGCGCGCTGCGCCTGTGTATGGCAATATGTGCAGCAGGATGTTTAGCAAAATTCCGCGTGCCGATTGATCACCTGACGCTGTCGGCGCGGATTATTCAATTAAACCAAAGCGTTGGAAAGTCTGGCAATGCGCTGAAAGCACAGAAATTGGCTCCCCGGGCCGGATTCGAACCAGCGACCAACCGGTTAACAGCCGGTTGCTCTACCACTGAGCTACCGGGGAACGGAGGCTCTTATGTGAGTGGCGCAGCCTATAGCTGCCCTTTTCGGCTTTGCAAAGAAGCTTTTCACATTTTTCCGAGGCTTTTTCGCATAGGCCTTTCTCGCAATCGTCGAAGGATGCCCTCATATTAGCCGTCTTGGCAGGGATATGGAACCGAAAGCGCGGCGGCGGCTTTGGTTTGAGCATGCTTGCGAACGATCGAAACGGGTCAATCTTTCGAGACGATGACAGCACAAGACAACCAGATGCCGGCGCGCAAAATCTCTGTTTTCGGGCGCGAGTTCAAAATGCCGCGCTCGCGCGGGCTCAGAATCACGATCGGCATCCTGCTGACCATCGGTGGCATCCTCGGTTTCCTGCCGATCCTCGGCTTCTGGATGGTTCCGCTCGGATTGCTGGTGCTGTCCTATGAATTCGCCATGGTCCGCCGTCACCGGCGTCGCTTTGTCGTCTGGTGGGAACGGCGTCGCCGGCCCGATTGACCGCCGATAGCGCAAGGTGGTGTTTCAGTGGGCGGCCTGCTCTTCCAGTGCCTCACGGATCTGCTTGAGAACAGCCGCGGCCGAGGCAAGCCTTGCCCTGTCATGCGGCGACAGGATGCGTTTCTTCTCCCATCAGGCTATGCTTAACTGTCCGCTAATAAAG
>NZ_RZRR01000578.1:0-3679 GCF_003998555.1 Mesorhizobium sp. M7A.F.Ca.CA.002.09.1.1
GACCTACACCGTCGATCCCTGTAACTGTACGGTTACGCCCGGCACCAGAAGCTTCGATTTCGGCAAGCTCAAGGGCGGTTTCTCGCTCGGCGCCGGCGTCGGCTACAAGATCAACGATCACTTCCGGACCGATTTGACCGCCGACTATTGGTTCAAGTCGAACTTCAACGGCGGCACCTCGGATATCAACGGTACTTCGACCGAAGTATCGAAGATGAGCGCCCTGCTACTGCTTGCCAACGCCTATGTCGATCTCGGCACCTACCATGGCATCACGCCTTACGTTGGCGCCGGCATCGGCGGCGCCCGCGTCAAGTGGGATGATGTCTACGACCCGAACACCACCGAGTTCAATCCCGGCAGATCAAGCTGGCGTTTCGCCTACGGTCTGATGGCCGGCGCTTCGTACTGCTTGACCGACAAGATCATTCTCGATGCCGGCTACCGCTTCTCCCATATCCAGGGCGGCCGCATGTTCGACTGGAACATCACCAGCTCCGGTCCCGGCTTCGATCGTGGCATCAACACACACGAAGTGCGCGGTGGCCTGCGTTACCAGTTCGGTGGCAACAACGGTTGCGCCGCGCCGGTCGTTGCCTACCAGCCCGAACCCGAGCCGATCTACACCAAGTAACAGCATCTACATTACTTGAATTCTTCACAAACCGCCCGGCCTCAGCCGGGCGGTTTTTCGTTGGCCGCCTGGAATCGACAGGGGAAATGAATTCGCTAACGCTCTGTTAGCCTTAACCGCCACTTAACCACTATGGTTAACAATGCTCCTTGAAACGATGGCTGCCGCTGCGATTGCGGGCTGCGCCAAATTCGGGAGTCGGGGACCATGAAACTTACATCGCGTATGGCGCTGGCGCTCGGTGCACTAGCCCTCCTGCCGCTGACGCCGGTGCACGCGGCCGACTACGATCCGCCGATCTATGTCGACCAGGCGCCCGACTACGTCCCGGTCGAGGTCGGCTCCGGCTGGTATCTGCGCGGTGATCTCGGCTATGCCTTCAACAAGCCCTATGAATTTTCGGAAACTCCGGCCGGTCTGGTTACGGATACCAGCCCGCTGTCTGGTTCGATAGGTATGGGCTACCATTTCAACGATTACTTCCGTGGTGAATTGAATTTCGGTCTGCTGCCGACAAGCAAATTCGCCAGCAAATTCGACAGTACTTGCGATGGAACGCAGACGGTGACTGTCACCAGCGGTGGCAGCACAAGCGCGTTCGCCGGCCCAAGCACCCGTGGATGCGAAGGCTCCAACGACGGCAACAACAAGGCCTACGATGTGATGGCCAGCGCCTTTGTCGACCTGGGCACTTATGTCGGCTTCACGCCCTATGTCGGAGGCGGTGTCGGCATAGCGTACAGCACCTACAAGTACGCTCAAGGCGCTCGCAACTGTCAGAATTCATCGACAACATCAGGTACAACCACGACCATCTTTGAATGCGACGATCCAAACGGCTATGATGGGACGACGCAGTCGGAGAAGCAGTTCAGCTTCGCCTATACGCTCGGCGCCGGCTTTGCTTATCAGGTCAGCAAGAATGTTGCAGTCGATGTCGGCTATCAATACACGGCTCTGCCTTCCGCGAAATACGTGACAGCAGACGCTGTCGGCAACCCTGAGTTCAAAAAGGGCCTCGATTATCATCAGGTCAAGGTCGGGCTGCGCTACGATCTCTGGTAGGCGCGGCGAGTACGAGGACCAGCACGGCGGATCATGGGGTCCGTCGTTTGCGTTTGAAGTCACGACATCCTGATCGGGGATCGCCGGTATCCCGGCAACGACAAAAACTTTCCTCTTGACGCCTGAAGCCCGAACGAATATCGCCGTCCGTGGGCCACCCCTCCCCAACGAGGGGCCACTATCTGGAAGGATAGACCACGATGACGACGCATACGAAGCCCGGACTCCGTCCGGCAAACCCCAATTTCTCCTCAGGTCCCTGCGCAAAGCGCCCCGGCTGGTCGGTCGAGGCGCTAAGAAATGCTGCGCTCGGCCGTTCCCACCGCGCCAAGATCGGCAAGACCAAGCTCGAACAGGCGATCGAGCTGACGCGGGAGATTCTCCAGGTCCCGGCGGGTTACCGCATCGGCATCGTGCCGGCGTCGGACACCGGTGCGGTCGAGATGGCGCTGTGGTCGCTGCTCGGCGAGCGCGGCGTCGACATGGTCGCCTGGGAGAGCTTTGGCTCCGGCTGGGTCACCGACGTGGTCAAGCAATTGAAGCTCGCCGACGTGCGCAAGATCGAAGCCGGCTACGGCGAGCTGCCTGATCTCACCAAGATCGATTTCGACCGCGATGTGGTGTTCACCTGGAACGGCACCACGTCGGGCGTTCGCGTGCCGAACGGCGATTTCATTCCCGCGGACCGCAAGGGCCTGACCGTCTGCGATGCGACTTCCGCCGCATTCGCGCAGAGGCTCGACTTCGAAAAACTCGATGTCGTCACTTTCTCCTGGCAGAAGGTGCTGGGCGGCGAGGGCGCTCACGGCATGCTGATCCTGTCGCCTCGCGCTGTCGAGCGGCTGGAAACCTACAAGCCCTCATGGCCGCTGCCGAAAATTTTCCGCCTGACCTCAGGCGGCAAGCTGATCGAAGGCATCTTCAAGGGCGAGACCATCAACACGCCCTCGATGCTGTGCGTCGAGGATTACCTCGATGCGCTCAACTGGGCGAAGTCGACCGGCGGCCTCGACGCGCTGATCGCCAGGGCGGATGCCAATGCGGCCGTCCTCGATCGCTTTGTCGGCAAGTCCTCCTGGCTCGGTCATCTCGCCGTCCAGCCGGCGACACGGTCGAACACGTCCGTCTGCCTGTCCTTCACCGATCCGGACGTGTCCGCGCTCGACGCCGACGGGCAGGCGGCCTTCGCCAAGGGGCTGGTGTCGGTGCTCGACAAGGAAGGCGTCGCCTATGATATCGGTGCCTATCGCGACGCACCGCCCGGCCTGCGCATCTGGTGCGGCGCGACGGTCGAGACGTCGGATCTCGAAGCGTTGCTGCCCTGGCTCGACTGGGCATTCGCCGCACAGAAGGCGTCGCTCAAAGCGGCGGCCTGAGATCATTCGCGGCGGCCTTCGGGCCGCCCACTCCCATCAGGATCAAATCCATTTCAAGGAGGCCGCCATGGCGCCCCGCGTTCTCGTCTCAGACAAACTCTCCCCCACCGCCGTGCAAATCTTCAAGGATCGTGGCGTCGAGGTCGACTATCTGCCCGATCTCGGCAAGGACAAGGATAAGCTCGCCGAAGTGATCGGCCAGTATGATGGCCTCGCCATCCGCTCGGCGACCAAGGTCACCGAAAAGCTGATCAACGCCGCTACCAATCTCAAAGTCATCGGCCGCGCCGGCATCGGCGTCGACAATGTCGATATCCCGGCGGCAAGCCGCAAGGGCATCATCGTGATGAACACGCCCTTCGGCAACTCGATCACCACAGCCGAACATGCGGTGGCGATGATCTTTGCGCTGGCGCGCCAGATCCCTGAAGCCAACGCCTCGACCCATGCCGGCAAATGGGAAAAGAACCGCTTCATGGGCGTCGAGATCACCGGCAAGACGCTGGGCGTCATCGGCTGCGGCAACATCGGTTCGATCGTCGCGACGCGCGGCGTTGGCCTCAAGATGCACGTCATCGCCTTCGATCCGTTCCTGTCGGACAGC
>NZ_RZRR01000579.1:0-3675 GCF_003998555.1 Mesorhizobium sp. M7A.F.Ca.CA.002.09.1.1
CCGCCGCCGGCTACAACTTCTCCCTCCTGCTCAGGTGGCTGAAGGGGTTTTTGTCGCTCTTGATTGCCCTGCTTCAAATCCGGCCGAAGCCGGTCGCCGCTTAGGGCTCGGATTGTTCACGGTCGACTAGTGAGCACTCTCCAATATGTTAGGCTCTGTCGCAGTAGCGCAACAAGCTCAGTCTTTGGATGGGTGGTATGAGGATGAGACGACTGAATGTGTACAGGCTCAGTCTTTTTATCGAGGCTCTCGTTTTTGTCGTAAGCGCGTTCGGTGCGACGTGGCTTACCAGCTTTGTGAACGCGCCATGGTGGACATATGTGATTATAGCGGCCATCGCTATGGGCATGTTCGTCGCCGTGCGTGGGGTCCTTTCTGAGCCGCAACGTATGGGACTCTTGGCACACAACTCGGCAGCGACCTCTGCGTGAACCCAGACGCCTTGAAAATGTGCCCGATGCGTCCGGATTTTTGGCGGTGATCTTCATCAAATGCGATGAGCTGCAATTTCTGGCGACGGCCACGCTAAGGGCGGGCCTCCAGCACCATGTTGAACGGTGTCTCCGCGGCGCGACGCAATCGCTTGAAGCCGCCGCCGGTCACAACCTTGCGCAGCCTCGCCTCACCGGCCTGGGCTCCAAGCGCGAGCCCGACTTCCTGCGACACGGATGCGGGCGTGCACACGAAAGTGGAAGCGGCATAGTAAACGCGGCCGACGGGATTGAGGTTCGCCGCCAGATGATCATGCGCGAACGGCTCGACGATCATCCACGTGCCGTCCGGCTTGAGCGATCCGTGGACATGGGTGGCGGCGCCCGTCGGGTCGCCCATGTCGTGAAGGCAATCGAAGAATGTGACGAGGTCATAGGTTCCGGGATAGCTCTTGGCGGCCGCCACGTCGAACCGCGTGTTAACGCCGACGCCGGCTACCTCGGCCGCCTTGCGGGCGCGCTCAATCGAAGGGGCATGATAGTCGAAGCCGACGAAGCGCGAATTGGGGAAGGCCTGTGCCATGAGCACGGTCGATGCACCATGACCGCATCCAACATCCGCGACGTCCACGCCGCGTTCGAGCTTCTCGACGACGCCCTCCAAGGCCGGCAGCCAGGAGTCGATCAGATTGGCATTGTAGCCTGGACGGAAGAACCGTTCCGTACCGCGAAACAGACACGCGCTATGATCGTGCCACCCGACGCCCTTGCCGGACTGGAATGCCTGCCTCACCTTTTCTTCATCGAGCCACAGCGCGGACAGGAACTCGAATGCGCCTGCCATGAAGGCCGGGCTGTCTTCATCAGCGAACACCAGCTCTTGCTCGGCGTTGAGATAGAATTTGTCGCTCGCTTCATCGTAGTCGACGTAACCCGCCGCCGCCTGCCCGGAAAGCCATTCCCTTACGAGGCGTTCCTGGGTGCCGGTGCGTGTCGAAAGTTCGGCGGCCGTCATCTTGCCGCCTTCGCGCAATGCCTTGAACAGGCCGAGTCTGTCCCCCAGCAGGACTCCCGCGCCCGTTGCGATCGCACCGAGATCGCCGACCATTTTCCCCAAGAATGCGTCCAACTTTTCCTGATTCGCTTCAGACATCTGAATCTCCCTTTGGGTTCAATCTCTCCAGGCGACGGAGCCGTGCTCGTCATGAGGCGCCTTGAGCATCAGATGCTCGAAGACATGCAGATATCCCCGGCGGCTCATTCCGCGCTGCCGATCCTGCACCAGACCATATGGGTGACGACCGGCGCGGTGGTCGGGAATGACAGCCACCTCCATGCCGTTGAAAAGCAGGAAATCCGTCACTTTGCCCTCGTCGGTAACCGGCGGAGCCGGAGTGGTCGTCACCAGGGCAAGCCCTGTTGCAGCAGGTATCCTTGGGCAGCCTGTCAGAACATCGATGACTCCGGTTGTGGTGCCGGGGTGGGCGATCAGGGGCCAAGTGATTGTTCCGCGGCGGCTGTATGTTGTGGTAAGGTGATCATGCGAACTCTTGTTGGTCGGTCACGTGTTTTGCGGATGACCCGCATGTACTGTGCCAAATGAGAAAACCATTCAAACGCAATCCAGTAGATCTGACTGTATCCGACATTGTCGGAATTTGGACATCGCCGAACGCGAAGCGCTCGGGGCTTGTGACGATACTTGAGCGTGCTGCTTCGGAGGAGGGATGAGCCTCGAACCGGCCGCGAGGCCTTTTTCTGGCAACGGATATTCCGGCCGGGTTAGGCCGCGAGGAAAGCGACGGTGAATAAGAGGTAGAGGACCAACCGTTTTGAGCGGGTAGTTGCCGTGTTGCGCCCCCAGGCAAAGGCCAGCACCACGGAGCAGTATTTCTGGTGGCGATACTACAACGCCTTTTAGTGCCGGTTACCCGTTTTTACCCAGTTGGCCTGGTGCATTCAGAGCGAGCTCGTTGGAAACCGCTTATTGTGGCTATGAGCGAACTCGGGATGGAGGAGTGGACCCAAAAATTGGCAAAATGCCCCAGGGAGGATTACATGGGTCGCTCATTCCCCGTACTCGTTACAGGTGCGCGTCGCTTCGCAAACAGCTTGCTTTTGACTTGGCGTTTTTTGCCGTCTCGGCATCGCTCACTAATTCGGCCGCTGCCGACACCGTGAACTGGCGTCAATTCGAAGGGACCAGCATAACTTGGGCCTACGACACCCACCCCTATGCGGATGCTCTCGCTGCGCAATTTCCGGAGTTCGAGAAGCTGACCCGGCATCAAGGTCACGCCGGAACTCTACCCAGACGATTCTTACTGGAACAAGATGACGATCCAACTGACGACGAAGTCGCCAGCATGGGATGTGTTCGGCACTGGCATTCAGCCCGCGTAGGACCTCGCTCCGAGTGGCGCCCTGGAGCCGCTGGACAAATACCTGAGCGATTGGAAGCTTACCGATGCTGGATACGACTACATTACGTGGACATGATCAAGAAGTGCGCGGCTCCTTCCTTCGCGTCCGGCCGCAGCGCGATGACGATCGACTCAAATATGTTCGGCTTCTGGAACGATGTTGCGGGGAAGCCGGCATCCGGCAAGATCGCCTTCGCTCCGCCGCTGCACGCACCGAGCGCCACGAGCTTGGAGTCTGACATCTGGATCTGGGCTCTCGCCATGAACGCGGCTTCCGAAAAGAAGGGCACGGCCTGGCTGTTCATCCCGTGGGCCACCTCCAAGCAGGTGGCGCTCAAGGGTGCCCTTGCTGGCCAGCTCGTCAATCCGCCGCGCACGTCGACCTGGCAGACGACACCTGGACTAAGTACGCTTCGCAGCCCGAGTTCAACAACTTCGTTGACAGCTTCAAAAAGATACAGGACCAAGCCGCGCTGGCTTTCACACCGCGTGTCGGCTTCGGCGAAGCCATGAACGCATGGGCCGTGGCGATGCAGAAGATGGTAAACGGCGATGACGTCGAGACGACGTTGAGGGCGCTTGCCGAAGAAATCCGCACTGGCCTCTGATCAAAAGGAACAGGGCAGTACTATTGCACTGCCCTGTTCCCGCCAACGGCGGAGATCACGCCGTGTCACCCCAAGCACTTAAACCCAGCGTGCCGATGGCAGCCGAAGGACCTGGCGCGCGCGCCTCGTCCGGTTCGGCTTCGCTGGAGGGGCGTTCCATCGACTGTTTCAGCCTTGCAATCATCCAGGCGCTGGCCAAAAGCCAGATGGAGC
>NZ_RZRR01000057.1:0-11986 GCF_003998555.1 Mesorhizobium sp. M7A.F.Ca.CA.002.09.1.1
ACCGATGTCCTTGCGGTAGATGATCTCGACCGCGCCCCTCGCACCCATCACCGCGATCTGTGCCGTTGGCCAGGCATAGTTCATGTCGCCGCGCAGGTGTTTTGAGGCCATCACGTCATAGGCGCCGCCATAGGCTTTTCTGGTGATGACTGTGATCTTCGGCACGGTGGCCTCGGCATAGGCGAACAGCAGTTTCGCGCCATGCTTGATCAGCCCGCCATATTCCTGCGCTGTACCGGGCAGGAAGCCGGGGACATCGACGAAGGTGACGATCGGAATCGAAAAACAGTCGCAGAAGCGCACGAAGCGCGCCGCCTTGCGGCTGGCGTCCGAATCGAGCACGCCGGCCAGCACCATTGGCTGGTTGGCGACGAAGCCGACCGTGCGGCCCTCGACGCGCCCGAAGCCGGTGACGATGTTCTTGGCGAAATTCTGCTGGATCTCGAAGAAGTCGCCTTCGTCGGCGACCTTCAGGATCAGCTCCTTGATGTCGTAGGGCTTGTTGGCGTTGTCGGGAATCAGCCGGTCGAGCGACAAATCATGGTCGGTGACCGACTGGTAGCATTCGATCTCGGGAAGCTCCGATGTGTTGGAAGCCGGCAGCAGGTCGACCAGCCGGCGCATCTGCAGCAGCGCCTCGACGTCATTGTCATAGGCGCCGTCGGCGATCGAGGATTTCGTCGTGTGGACGGAAGCGCCGCCGAGACTCTCGGCGGTCACCGTTTCGTTGGTCACGGTCTTCACCACATCCGGTCCGGTGACGAACATGTAGGAGGTATCGCGCACCATGAAGATGAAGTCGGTCATGGCAGGCGAATAGACATCGCCGCCGGCGCATGGACCCATGATGACGGAAATCTGCGGGATGACGCCTGAGGCAAGCACGTTGCGCTGAAAGATCTCGGCATAGCCGCCGAGTGCTGCGACGCCTTCCTGGATGCGCGCGCCGCCGGCATCGTAGAGGCCGATGATCGGCGCCCGGTTGCGCAGCGCCATCTCCTGTACCTTGATGACCTTCTCGGCATGCGCTTCCGACAGCGAGCCGCCGAACACGGTGAAATCCTTGGCGAAGAGATAGACCGGGCGGCCGTTGACCGTGCCCCAGCCGGTGACGACGCCGTCGCCGGCGATCTTGGTCTTCTCCATGCCGAAGTCGGTCGAGCGGTGTTCGACATACATGTCGAATTCCTCGAAAGAGCCCTCGTCGAGAAACACCTCGATGCGTTCGCGCGCGGTGAGCTTGCCCTTCTTGTGCTGGGCATCGATGCGGGCCTGGCCACCACCCATGCGGGCGATCTCGCGGCGGCGCTCGAGTTCCTTCAGCACGTCCTTCATCGATTACCTCCCAAGCCAGCGGCATTTCGTGGTAATCGTGCCGGCAAGCGAGCGCAAGCGCCGCTTGCTCCGTGGATTTTGCTGCGCTGCAGCATGACGCCCCTTGCATTTGGTGGCGAACTGGGCCATATGCGGCGGCATAGGCGCTTGGGCCGGGACTTATCCGGCCTTCTCGACGAATGAGACTGGTTGCGTCTGTTTTCCCTCTTTCCGGTATATCGGCCCTTTTTCCGGTAAATCACAAAGCGGCGAAAAAGCCCCGTGGCATGATGCCTGCGGGCACGACAGCGCAGCCGAGTGGACGAACCCGTCCGCCCGCCTTGTCGTTTCATGAAAATTTGTTCGACGGCAGGTTGCGCCCTGCCGCCATCGATGTTTGCGGCCAGAAGCCGCGTGAAAGAAGATTATTTTGACCAACGAAAACACTTTGCCCGGTAGCAACACTGCGGAACTCACCGGTTTCGCGGCACTGGGTATTACGGGCGCGCTGCTCAAGGCCACCCACAACGCCGGCTTCACCGAGCCGAAGCCTATCCAGGCGCAGGCGATCCCGCCGCAGATGGAAGGCCGTGACATTTTCGGCATCGCCCAGACCGGCTCCGGCAAGACCGCGGCCTTCGCTCTGCCGATCCTGTCGAAGATCATCGCACTCGGCACCAAGCGCCGGCCGAAGACGGCGCGTGCGCTTATCCTGGCGCCGACGCGCGAACTCGCCGTGCAGATCGAGGACACGATCAAGATCCTCGCCAAGGGCGCGCATGTCTCGACCGCGCTCGTGCTTGGCGGCGTCTCGCGCTTCAGCCAGGTGAAGAAGGTTGCGCCCGGCGTCGATATCCTGATCGCAACGCCCGGCCGGTTGACCGACCTGGTGCGTGAGGGCGACCTCATGCTTGCCGACACCAAATGGCTGGTGCTCGACGAGGGCGACCGCATGCTCGACATGGGCTTCATCAACGACGTCAAGCGCATCGCCAAGGCGACCGCGCCCGATCGTCAGACGGTGCTGTTCTCGGCGACCATGCCCAATGAAATCGCCGAACTGGCCAAGGGCCTGCTGAAGAACCCGATCCGCGTCGAAGTCGCGCCGCAAAGCACGGCAGCGGCCGAGATCGTGCAAGGCGTCGTCTTTGCCCGCACCAAGCAGAAGCGCCAGGTGCTGTCGACGATGCTCGCCGATGAGGCGATGAAGTCCGTCATCATCTTCTCGCGCACCAAGCATGGTGCCGACAGGGTGACCAAGGACCTCGAGCGCGATGGCTTCAAGGCCGCCGTCATTCACGGCAACAAGTCGCAGAACGCCCGCCAGAAAGCGCTGAACGATTTCCGCGACGGCTCGGTGCGCATTCTGGTGGCGACCGACATCGCGGCGCGTGGCATCGACGTGCCCGGCATCAGCCATGTCGTGAATTTCGACCTGCCGGATGAAGCCGAGAGCTACGTCCACCGCATCGGCCGTACCGGCCGCAACGGCATGGACGGCATCGCGATCACGCTTTGCGATCCTTCCGAGAACAGCAAGCTGCGCCAGGTCGAGCGCATCATCCGCACCAAGCTGCCGATCGTTGCCGACCATCTCGGCAGCCCCGATCCGCTGCGCAATCCGGCTGAAAAGAACGAGCGTTTCGAGCCGGCCAATGACCGCAACGACCGAATGGCCGTCGCGACGGCAGGCGGCCCGGTGGCGAGAACAAGGGCAACGGCTTTGGCAAGAAGCGCTTCGGCGACAAGCCGGCCTTCGCCGGCGAGCGCAAGCCGGACGGCGCCAAGCCGGCCTTCAAGGGCAACAACAAGCGCCGCTTCGGCGGTAAGCGTCCGGCTGCGCGGGCCGCGTAAGCCAGACCGCGCTGCAGTCAGTCAAGCTTCGGCTGGCTGATTGCCGAGACGAAACAAGAAAAGGGCGGCCGAAGCGATGCTTCGGTCGCCCTTTTTCGTCGCCTACTTCACCACCGCTTCGATCCAGACGGCGATCCTTTGCGCCAGAAACGCCGTGGTCGATGGCGACAGCGCGTCGCCGGCAATGACGTGATTGTCCGGGTCGCCAGTGTCGTCGACCGGAACCAGTTCATGCGGCGCGCCCCAGCGCCCGGCAATCTCGCGGCTGCGGTCGGCCCGCACCACTTTGTCCGAATCAGAAAAGATGAACAAAGCAGGGACGGTCGCCTTCTCCACCGGCGCGCCATAGGCAAGCTCGGTCAGCGCCTGCATCGGCAAGGTTGCTTCGATCGGATAGCGGGTGGTCCAGAATTTTTCATTCAGCGCGTTGCGCGGCACGAAGCTATGTTCCTTGCCGGCGACCAGCCTGGCGATTTGTTTGCCCCACGGCATGGTCAGGATCTCGGCGCCCGAAGTCTTGACGCCGAAGTTCGGGGAGATGAACGCAATCGCCGCCACCCCGTCCGACGCACCGGGCTGCGTTGCCGCCCAGACCGCCAGCGAGCCGCCGGTCGAAGTCGAGATGACGATCACCTTGTCGCCGATCGCCCGGCCGATGGCGAGCGCCTCCTCATAGTCGTTGATCCAGGCATTGATGCTGCCTTGCGTCATCGCCGCGCCATCCTGCCCATGACCGGTAAGCCGTGTGTAGAAGAGATTGGCGTCAAGCTGTTCCGCCACTTCGTCAGGCAGCGGGCGGACCTCGCCCTTCGATGCGGAAAAGCCGTGGATGTAGACGATCGATAGCGGGGTCCTGGCATGCACCAACGGATCGGCCCAGACGATCTCCTTCTCCAGCCCGTCTCGGATTCCGGGGATGGCGGCTTCCGCCTTTGCCACATAGGCCTGCGGATCGTCGCCGATGAGCGAGGGATCGAAACGGATCGTGGTGTCGACGCGAACGCGCGGGCCGAACACGAAGGCCAGTGCGAGAACGGCAATAAGGCCCAGCACAGCAAGCACGATCCGTCGCCCCATCGCAGACTCCACGCGGCACTTGTCTCAACCATGGCGACGGCGGCCCGAAAACGGGGAGCCTGCCAATTTCGCAGGCGTCCTATTCGATCGGCGGCTTGCGGTCGTAATGCAGAGGCCGCGCCTTCCAACTGGTCATCAGGCTGATAAACCCTCTGCACAGCGGCCTCGGCAGCAGGGCGAGCAGTTTCAGCGGCCAGCTTGTCCGGCGCGGGAAATGGACTTCGAAACCGCCCGACTTGATGCCTCGCGCCATGCGGCGCGATGCGCGGCTGACCGGCATCAGTCCCGGCATCGGCAGCATGTTCTTCTCGGTCAGCGGGGTGTCGATGAAGCCTGGGTTGAACACCTGGATACGCACGTTCATCTTGTCGAAATCATACTTCAGCGACTCGGCCAGGATGTTGATGGCCGCCTTGGTGCCGCCATAGGCGGCCGTTGTCGGCCAGCCGAAATAGGATGTCACGGAGCCGACCAGCACGACATGGCCGCGCGCCCGCACACGCATGCGTTCGACCGCAGGCACGAGGCCGTTGATGATGCCGAAATAATTGACCTCGAAGGACCGGCGAAAGTCGTTGACGACAAGATTCTCCCCCGGCGTCGAAATGTAATTCCCAGCATTGAAGATGGCGAGCACGATGGGACCGAGCTCCTTCTCGATCGCGGCGACGGTTCTTGCCATGCGCGGCTCGTCGGTGACGTCGCAGGGAAAGGCCGTGACGCTGCCCGGCATCTGCGCGGTCTCGACGACAAGCGTGTCGATCGGATCGTCGTCGAGCGCCGTCACCGCGACGGCATAGCCCTGGGAAGCAAGATCCCTGGCCAAGGCACGGCCGATGCCGCTCGATCCGCCCGTGATCCAGGCGACGCCGTGCTTCGGGTTGGCCCGGTAGAGTGTCATGCTGCGCCCTGTCGACTTGTTGGTGCTTTGCTCTAGCGATGAAGAAATCGAATGAAAAGCTGCTTTTCAACGTCAGCCGGAAAATGAGCTGTGGCGCAAGAGGTCGGTTTCGGGAAGCGCTGACGCAATTACAGTACCGCAAATGCGACTGGACCAGACAAATTCTTGCCTTGAAACTGCAGCTTCGGGTTTCTAGGGTTTCGGCGCACCTACACAAGGAATCCTGAATGCCCCGTTCTGTGATCGACGCGATCGGCAAAACGCCTTTGATCCGCCTCAACAAAGCTTCGGAACAAACCGGTTGCGAGATCCTGGGCAAGGCCGAATTCATGAATCCGGGCCAGTCGGTCAAGGATCGCGCCGGCCTGTTCATCATCCGCGATGCCGAGCAGCGTGGGCTGCTGAGACCCGGCGGTGTCGTCGTCGAGGGAACGGCGGGCAACACCGGCATCGGGCTGACGCTGGTCGCCAAGGCGCTCGGCTATCGCACCGTCATCGTCATTCCCGACACACAGAGCCAGGAGAAGAAGGACACGATCAAGCTGCTCGGTGCCGAACTGATCGAAGTGCCTGCCGTGCCCTACAAGAACCCCAACAATTATGTGAAACTGTCGGGGCGGCTGGCCGAGCAACTGGCGCGGACCGAGCCGAACGGCGCCATCTGGGCCAACCAGTTCGACAATGTTGCCAACCGTGACGGCCATATCCGCACCACAGCAGAGGAAATCTGGAGCCAGACCGGCGGCAAGGTCGATGGCTTTGTCTCGGCGGTCGGTTCCGGCGGCACGCTGGCCGGCGTCGCCTTTGGGCTGAAGGCGAAAAGCAAGGATGTGAAGATCGCGCTGGCCGACCCGCTGGGGGCCGCGCTCTACTCCTTCTACACCAGCGGCGAGCTGAAGTCCGAAGGCAGCTCGATCACCGAAGGCATCGGGCAGGGGCGCATCACCGCCAATCTCGAAGGGTTCACGCCGGACTTTTCCTTCCAGATCCCCGATGAGGATGCGCTGCCGATCGTCTTCGACCTGATCCAGGAAGAGGGGCTTTGCGTCGGTGGCTCGACCGGCATCAACATTGCCGGCGCGATCCGCCTGGCCAGGGAATTGGGTCCCGGCCACACCATCGTGACCATTCTTTGTGACTACGGCACGCGCTATCAGTCAAAACTGTTCAACCCGGAATTCCTGCGCGAGAAGCAACTGCCGGTGCCGGGTTGGATGGAGCTGAAGAGCACAATTTCGGTGCCGTTCGAAAAGGTCGCGTGATGGCAAACTGGACGGATGCCCTGTTTCGCGACGACGCCTATCTGCGGACGGCGGATGCGACGATCGTTGCCGTCAACGACCGCGGCGGCATCATCCTCGACCGGACGATCTTCTACGCCACTTCGGGCGGCCAACCGGGCGATACCGGGTGTCTCGAACGCGCGGACGGCAGCCGCATCGCCATTGCCGCTACCCTCACCGGCGAGACCAAGGACGAGATCATCCATGTGCCGGCGCCGGAGCAAGCAGTGCCACAGGTCGGCGAGACGGTGAGGTTGGCCATCGACTGGGAACGCCGGCATCTCCTGATGCGCATGCATGCGGCTTGCCATTTGCTCACCGTCGTCTGTCCGTTTCCAATCACCGGTGCCGCCGTTTCCGAGGACGACAGCCGTGTCGACTTCGACGCTCCGGATGCCGGCTTCACCAAGGAGGACATCACCGCCGGGCTGATGGAGCTGGTGCGGGCCGATCATCCGATCTTTGTCAGGCTGATCAGTGACGAGGAACTGGCCGCCAATCCCGGCCTGGTGAAATCCAAGAACGTCCGGCCGCCGGCCGGCACCGGCAAGATCCGCCTGGTCTGTATCGGCGACAACGCCTCGGTGGACAGCCAGCCCTGCGGCGGCACCCATGTGAAGAGCACTGGCGAAGTCGGCGAAATCCACATCGGCAAGATCGAGAAGAAGGGCCGTGAAAACCGGCGCTTCCGCATCCGCTTTGGGCCGATGCCGGCAAACTGAACAGACAGTGATCGCCAAAAGGCGAGCAGGAGCACAAAATGGCCGAGGACAGCCCCTTCACCGTCGACGCAGACTGGCTGCAGCAACGTCTCGGCGAGCCGGGCCTGACGATTCTCGACGCATCCTGGTATCTCCCGGCGCAGAAGCGCGATGCGCGCGGCGAGTATGATTCGGCCCACATCCCGGGCGCACGATTTCTGGATCAGGATGCGGTTTCGGATCCGGATTCGCCCTTGCCGCATACGCTGCCGTCACCGCAGCATTTTGCCCAGTATGTCGGCGCCATGGGCGTTTCGGCCGATGACACCATCGTCGTCTACGATGGTCCGGGTTTCTTCTCGGCGCCCCGGGCGTGGTGGATGTTCAGGGTGATGGGCGTCTTCCAGACCTATATTCTGGATGGCGGCTTCGATGGCTGGAAAGCCGCCGGCAGACCGGTGACGGCTGAGCCGACGAAGATCGCGCCAAGCGTGTTTCATGCCGATTTCGACTCCGGGCGCGTCGCCAGCCTCGCCGACATGCGCCGGATCGTCGACACCAGGGCAAGCCAGATCGCCGACGCCCGGGGACCGGGCCGCTTTACCGGCGCCGAGCCTGAGCCGCGCGCGGGTATCCGCTCCGGCCATATGCCTGGCGCGCGCAATCTGCCCTATTCGGCGCTGTCGGAAAATGGCGAGCTGCTGTCGAAGGACCGCCTGCGCAAGGCGATCGAGGAGGCCGGCATCGATCTGTCGAAACCTGTCGTCACCTCATGCGGCTCCGGCATTACCGCAGCGGTGGTGACGCTGGCGCTGGAAACACTTGGCCATACCAACAACAGGCTTTACGACGGCTCCTGGACGGAGTGGGGCGGGCTTTCCGACACGCCTGTCGTGACCGGCCCCGTTGTGATCGGCAAGGAATGAAGACGATGGAAAACGGCGCGCTGGAAGATATTGACGTCACGGTGACGTTTCTCGAGATGCATGTGCCGCCGGCCTATTCGCCGCCGGTGCCCTACAACCGTCAGATCGCGCTGCTGAAGACCAAGGACATTCCGCTGCATTTCTACCGCTATCTGATGGACCGGGTGGGGCGCAAATGGCACTGGGTCAATGTGCTGAGGCTGGATGACGACGAGCTTGCCGCCGGCATTCATCGCGAGGATCGCGACATCAGGGTCCTTTATCTCGACGGCGCACCCGCCGGCTTCTTCGATCTCAAGCCGCATCTGCCGGAAGAAGTCGAGCTCGCCTATTTCGGCATGATGGAACATGCGACGGGACAAGGCATCGGCCGCTGGTTCCTGGGTTCCGCGATCGCAGCCGCCTGGTCGCATGGTCCGAAGCGCGTGACGGTGCAGACCTGCACGCTCGATCATCCGGCGGCTCTGCCGCTTTACCAGAAGCTCGGCTTTGCACCGGTGGCGCAAAAGAAGGAAATCGTGCATCCGCTGCCTTTCGCCGAGCGCGCGGCCAGCGTCATGCGGCCCTAGCCGGAAGCTGACACCAGCTCGAATCTGAACCTGTCGTTCATCGGCCCTTCAGGCTGCTTTTGGCATGTTGCCCGCACCATCAATGCGGCCAAGGCCGAAGGAGACGAAGACATGCTGACCCGCCGTACACTTGCCGCCGCGCTGATCGCGGCGATTGCCATGCCAAGCCTGGCCGCAGCCCAGGCGACAACGCCTTCGGCCGCAATTTCACACGCGGTGCTGCCTCGAGCTTCCGCTCGATCGTCGCGGCCGAACGAGCGCGTCACCATCCGGGAATTCAAGCGGCGCCCGGATTTGCGCCGCATGGCCCGCTCGATCGATATCCAGTCGATCAACTTCGCCTTCGGTTCGGCGGCTATTGCCAACTCGCAATACGACAAGATCGAGACTATTGCCGACGCGCTGCGGCGAATCCTGCGCCGCGATCCCGGCGCCCGCGTGCTGATCGAGGGCCATACCGACGCCGTCGGCTCCTTCCAGTCGAACCAGGCCCTGTCCGAACAACGCGCCGCTTCGCTCAAGCGCACATTGGTGCGCGAATTTAGGGTGCCCGGCCATGCACTGGAAACCGTTGGTTACGGTGAGGAGTTTTTGCTGGTGCAGACGCAGAACGAAAACTGGCAGAATCGCCGGGTGACGCTGCGCCGCTTCGACGATTTCATCCGTTGAGTCGCAGCTCCGAATTTTAATTAGCCGGCGCCTTTGACAGGAATCTGATGAGAGCCGATCGCCGAGGGGCGATCGGCTTTTCGACATTTGGCAGGAATCGGGTGGGCGGCGAGGGTTCAAGGACATAATTTCCAATCACGACACCGGAGATTTTTCCATGACCATCCAGTTCAAAGCTTTGCCGACCGAAGCTGTCAGGACGCTGCAGCGTGGTGGCGTCGATGCTTATGGCCAAACGCCCGAGCGAAAGGTCTCAGATGGTGACGGCATGCCTTGCCGGCATTGTTTGAAGAACATAGGAGCCGGCGATGCCTATCTTGTTCTGGCATACAGGCCATTCCCGCAGCTTCAGCCCTATGCCGAAACCGGGCCGATCTTCCTGCATGCCGAGGAATGCGACGGCGCTGCCGAGGGCGAGGCGCTGCCCGAGATTCTCGACAGCCCCGACTACATCGTGCGCGGCTATGGCAGGGATGACCGTATCGTCTATGGCAGCGGCGGCGTGGTCCCGACCGGAGACATCACCGGGCGGGCCAAGACCTTGTTGGAACGCGACGAGATCGCCTACGTCCATGTCCGCTCGGCGCGCAACAATTGCTACCAGTGCCGCATCGAGCGCGCTTGAGGCTGAGATTAGCCGCTGGAAACAGCTGTCGTACTCCCGTCGCATAGTCGCGATAGAAAGCCATTGTCGATCGATTTGCCGACCGCGGATGAACCGGCGGCAAATCTCGTCATCGAGGAAGCGGGGCTTTGGCTCCGCTTTTTTGTTGCCTGCGTTTGGAGCAGACGTATTCCACGCAAGAAAAAAGCCCGCCGGCATGGCCGACGGGCTGCAACTGTTTGGCTGGAGGGCCTTTTAGTTGAACTTGTACTTCGCGCCGAGGCGCACGGTGTGGAAAGAGGAAGTCGAGGTAAGGGTGTCGTCAGGTGCGCCGAATTCCGAAGAAAAGTCCTTCTTGGCGAACTGCGAATAGCGATATTCGAGGCCAACGGTGACATTGCTGGACAGAGCCGTTTCCAGTCCGCCACCGACCGAGAAGCCGCTGGAGCCCCAGTCGAGGATGTCGCCGATCGGGTCGGAAGCGTTCAGATCGAAATGCTGCCAGCTGTAGCCGGCAAGCGCATAGGCAAGGGTCGATTCGTTCATCTTCATGCCAACGCGGCCCAACACATCGAACCCATAGTCGGTATCGACGTTGATCGATCCGCCGCCGAGATCCAGCTTGGAAGTCATGCCGGAGTAGCGTGCATCGACCATGACGCCTGCGACCCAGCTGCCGAAGTCATGATCGTAGCCGACGTTCAGTTCACCAAAGGCACCTTCGCCACCGAGACCATTGAATTCCAGGTCGCCGAGCGGCGGAACGTTGATCTGGTGCACGGACGCACCGGCACCACCAGCGCCGCCGATATAGAAGCCGGTCCAGTTGTAGGCTGGCGTCTCGAAGGCAGCACCGCCGCCGTTCTGGGCACCGAAACGGTAATTGGCTGCGATCTGGAAAGTATGGCGCGAGGTGTCAAGATTGAGGAGACCGTCCGGAACCCCGACGATGCCAGCCTCGGAAAGAAGATCGTCCTTGGTCCCGAAGCCCGTATAGCGATACTCAGTCTTGATCGTCCAATTGCTGTTGATGGCCGTTTCGATGCCACCTCCGACAAAATACCCGCTCTGATCCCAATCAAAGTCGAAGCCAGCGTTCGTATCGAGCTTGTACTTCTGCCAGGAATAGCCACCCAGCACGTATCCCAGAGTGTTTGGCGTCAAGAGATAGCCGAGACGCAGGCCAGCGTCGAAACCGTAGGTTTCCTTGATCGAAGCGTCGAATCCCGTAATGTCCAGCGTGGTCCCGATGTTGCCGACGTGAGCGTCCAGCAGACCACCGATGAGGAACCGCGGCGCGACCATATAGTCATAGCCAACCGTCAGCTCACCGTAGACGCCTTCGCCACCAATGCCGTTCAGCGAGACTGGAATAAAATCGCTGCTGAGCTTGTGTACGTTGGCACCGGCGCCGACGCCAAAACCAACGTATAGACCGCTCCAGTTAAAGCCGGCAGCTTCTTCTACCGGCTGCACGACGTCTGCTGCGTGAGCAGCAGATATCAAAGCCACAGCAGAAACAGCACCAAGAAGAAAAGATTTCGCGGATGTGCGAATGAACATATGCCCGTACCCCATGAGTAAACCCAGAATGTCTCTAGCAGGGAACCGGCCGGCACGGGAATGACAAATATGCAACAATGATGAGCAAAGTGCCGTTGCGTCACATCTTTCGGCGCCATGCTTTGCCTGAAAAACAGGCTCGCAAGAAAAAACCCGCCGGCATGGAACCGGCGGGCTGGATTGAAAGGAGCTGTTTTTCGCGAAAATCAGGCGGCGAGTACCGCTTTCGGCTCGACCAGTTCGTAGCCGAGCGCCTCGGCGACTGCGCGGTTGGTGATCTTGCCCTTGTGGACATTGAGGCCGTTGCGCAGGTGATGATCGTCGACCAGCGCCTTCAGGCCCTTGTCGGCGAGCTGCAGGCCGTAGTGAAGCGTCGCGTTGTTGAGCGCGTGGGCCGACGTGACGGGCACGGCACCCGGCATGTTGGCGACGCAATAGTGGATGACGCCGTCGACCTCATAGGTCGGGTCGGCATGGGTGGGGGCGTGCGAGGTCTCGAAGCAGCCGCCCTGGTCGATGGCGCCA
>NZ_RZRR01000580.1:0-3671 GCF_003998555.1 Mesorhizobium sp. M7A.F.Ca.CA.002.09.1.1
CCATCGCGTGGTTCCTCTCACTTCACCGGATCGATCCAGCCATTGGGTGGCCCGAACCCGGCCATGACGTCCGCCGGTCCCCATGTCAGCGGCTCGTAGAGGTGCGGCGGCGTGGTGTCGCCAAGCACCGGGCCGACGATGCGCCAGGCCAGTTCGCTGGCGTCCTGGCGGGTGAACAGCTGGCCGTTGCCGTTCATGGCGTCGCCTATCAAGCGCTCATAGGGCGGCATGTCGCCCTTCGAGTCGTCGAGCGCCGTCAGTTCGACCTGCTCGCCGATCATGTCGTCGCCCGGCGCCTTGCGCTGTGCTCCGATGGCGATCACCACCTGTGGGTCGATGCGGAAGCGGACGTAGTTCTGGTCGGCGGGCTTGATCGGATCGAAGACATCGAGCGGCGGCCGCTTCAGCCGCACCACCACTTCGGTGACATGCACCGGCATGTTCTTGCCGGCGCGGATGAAAAACGGCACGTCCTGCCAGCGCCAGGTGTCGACGAAGAAACGCACCGCCGCGAAGGTCTCGACGGGCGAGTTCGGCGCCACGCCGGGTTCAGTGAGATAGCCGGTGAACTGGCCGCGCACGACATCGTCTTTGGTCAGCGTCCTGATCGCGCGCAGCACCTGCACCTTCTCGTCGATCAGATCGTCGGCGGAGCGGCCGACAGGCGGCTCCATGGCAAGCAGCAACAGGATGTTGAGCAGATGGTTCTCGATGACGTCCCTGATGCAGCCGACATCGTCATAGAAGCGGCCACGTCCCTCGACGCCGAAATCCTCGGCCATGGTGATCTGCACGCTCTCGACGTAATTGCGGTTCCAGATCGGCTCGAGGAGGGAATTGGCGAAGCGGAAATAGAGCAGGTTCTGGATCGCTTCCTTGCCCAGGTAGTGGTCGATGCGGAAGATCGACTGCTCGTCGAACACCAGATGCAGGACCCGGTTCAGCCAGCGCGCCGATTGCAGATCGTGACCGAAGGGCTTTTCCACCATCAGCCGCGCGCCATGCGCCGTGCCCGACTGCTCCAGCCCCTGGACGACGGTCTCGAACATGGTCGGCGGCACCGCCATGTAATGCAGCGGTCGCTGTGCGGTGCCGAGCGCGCTCTTCAGTTTCTCGAACGTCGCTCCGTCACGGTAGTCGCCGCTGACGTAGCGCAGCAGCGAGGCGAATTTGGCGAACGCTTTTTCGTCGATCTTGCCGAGCGCATTGACGATGCCGTCACGCGCGCGCGCCTGCAGTTGCTTGAGGTCCCAGGCATCGAAGGCGACGCCGATCACCGGTTCGGTAAGCGTGCCCTTGGCGACCATCTGGTAAAGGGCTGGAAATATCTTCTTGTGGGCGAGGTCGCCGGTTGCCCCGAAGAGCACCAGCGTGTCGGACCGTTCCTGGCTCATGCGCGTGTCTCCCCCGCTGTCCTCACTTGCCGGCCTTCGGCTTCTCGACATGGCCGCCAAAGGCATAGCGCATGGCGGAGAGCAGCTTGTCGGCGAATTCGGATTCGCCCTGCGAGGAGAAGCGGTCGAACAGCGCCGAGGACAGCACCGGAGCCGGCACGCCGGTGTCGATGGCCGCCTTCAGCGTCCAGCGGCCTTCGCCGGAATCCGAAACGCGGCCGCCGAAATTCACCAGGCCCGGATCGCTTTTCAAGGCGCCGGCCGTCAGGTCAAGCAGCCAGGAGCCGATAACGCTGCCATGCCGCCAGACCTCGGCCACCTGGGGAAGGTCGATGTCGAACTGATAGTATTGCGGGTTTTCCAGCGGGCTGGTCTCGGCGTCCGCCGTCCGTTGCCGCTTGCCTGCATTGGCCGATTTCAGGATGTTCATGCCTTCGGCATAGGCGGCCATGACGCCATACTCGATGCCGTTGTGCACCATCTTGACGAAGTGGCCGGCGCCGCTCGGTCCGCAATGCAGGTAGCCGAAGGGCGCGGTCCCGGCATCCCTGGACGGATTGGAGCCGGCATCGGCGCCCGGCGCCAGCGTGGCGAAGATCGAATCGAGGTGCTGCACCGCCACGTCGGGACCGCCGATCATCAGGCAGTAGCCACGCTCCAGGCCCCAGACGCCGCCGCTGGTGCCGACATCGACAAGATGGATGCCCTTGCCGGCCAGTTTCGCGGCCTGGTCGACGGCGTCGTGATAATAGGAATTGCCGCCGTCGATGACGATGTCGCCGGGCTCCATCAGGGCCGCCACCTGGTCGATGATCCTGCCGGTGATCGCCGCCGGCAGCATCAGCCACACACAGCGCGGCTTGGCCAGCTTGCCGATGAATTCTTCCATCGAGGCCGCCCCTGACGCGCCGTCGGTCACCAGGGCCGCGACGCTGGCCGGGTTGATGTCGTAGACGACGCATTCGTGGCCGTCGCGCATCAGGCGCCGGACCATGTTGGCGCCCATCCGGCCCAGTCCCATCATTCCGATCTGCATGGTTTCGTCCCTGTTTTCTAGGAGATTTGCGGGGTTATCGAGGGAAGGTCTGCTGGCTGTCCTGGTCGCCTGAGATGACGGAGAAGTCGACATTCTCCCAATCGCCGGCCCCGGGCCAGAAAAAAGTGAAGGTCAGCGTGCTTCCCTTGGGAAGGCCAGAGACGGGCAGATCGGCAAGATGGATGCCGAAATCGTTTTCTACCGTCTGGCTGTCGTGGGCGGTCGCCCAGTTGTCGGTGCTCCAATGGACTGTAGCCGGGGCCAACAGTTCGAAGCGCAGCGTCTTGCCGGCCGGGACCGTGCGGATCTTGTTGTTGAACCGCCATGTTCTGAACGGCGATACGGTCTTGTCCTCGATATAGCGCTTGACGCCTTGCGGGGGCATGTCGAAGACCGCGCCGTCGCGCAGCGAGCGCAACAGCTTGATATGCTCCGAATGCGCCCAGACCAGCGGCATGGCGCTGCCCGAGGGGCGGCCGTGCAGCAGTTCGCGCTCCGGCCTATCGGCGCCGTCCCAGACCTGCTCCGGCAACAGGCCGCCCGGTCCGGCCGAGCCTTCCAGCGCTGCCAGCAGGCTGGCTGCCTTTTCCCTGCGCCCGGCCGCCAGCTCATAGTGGGCGCGTTCGCCGGCCAGCAGCGGCCAGGGGCGACCCTGGCCGGTGCCGTCGAAAGGTGCGCCATCTTCATGCTCGCCATAGCCGTCGCCGTTGTAGCGGTACCAGAGCGGCCCTTGCGGCAGATCGCAGCGCAATTGCGCGTCGATGACCTTGACCGTGTCTGTCATGCGCGGGTCGTCGGCCGCCCGCAGACCGAAGCGGACAAGTGCAAGCGCATCCGGACTGACGATTTGCTCGGCCGGCCGGTCGGTGTCGCCGGGCGGCCGGTTCTTGATCGGGACATAGCCGTCCTTCGGCGAACCGGCCGAGGCGCTGTCGGGCGGCGCGATGCGGACATAGTAGCCGTCGACGCCGACTTGACCGCAGATCGCCGTGCCGGTGACGTAGGTCCAGCGCTCGACCTGGTCGTTCCAGACGTCTGATGTCTCGCGCAGATAGGTCGCCCCGTCCGGCTTGCCACAGGCGTCGAGCAGGTCGGCTGCGGCAAGCAGTGCGGCGATTTCGACGGCGAGCGTGAACGGGCTGTAGCCGGCATCCTCTTCCCAGCGGTCCTCGCCGGTGACCGGCCCGTTGCGCACGACGAACCCGGCGGCGCGCTCGATCATCGGCAGAAAGACTGCGAGC
>NZ_RZRR01000581.1:0-3666 GCF_003998555.1 Mesorhizobium sp. M7A.F.Ca.CA.002.09.1.1
GGAGTAGGGTGGGTTCGAGAGAATTCCAAACACACTCCCTTATTCCCTGCTCCCTTACTCCCCTGAATTCTAATTCCCCAGCGCCAACTGATCCGTGATCTCAAACCGCTCCGAGACGCCGACACGGATCATGTTGAGGCTGCCTTCCCTGGTGAAGCGGAAGTCGCCGGGCGCGTCGGAACCGGCCGGCTGGCCGGCACGGAAAGAGATGATGCGCGTGCCGCCATCGGGCCAGGTCACAGTGATGTTCGCCTTGTCGGCGGTGTGCACCACGCTGACCTTGCAGCGCTCCATCGGCTGGCCGACATAGCGGGCGCAGGGAATTTCGGGGCCAGAAGCCAGCGTCGGAGCGGAATCAAGCGGGACGTCAGGCGCCGCCAGCGCCAGTAGGTACGCATCCTGCATGGCGGCGTGGCCGATTTCCTCTGGCGATTTCGGCGTGCTTTCGGCTGCCGGACCGGCGCCGCCAAGCCGCGCCGTCAGGTCGGGCGGTGCGACCGGCGCGCTGTCGGCTGAGCCGGTGGCCTGCGATTGGTCCGGTGCCGAGGCCTGCTCGGCCCCACTGCCGGTGGAGGCAACCACCGGCGCACCGGCCGGTCTTGGCTCACCTTCGACATAGGGGTTCGGATTGAGGGGGATGAGATAGCGCGCCGGCGCCCAGCCGCTCAGCTTCTCCTTGCCCGTGCTCTCGACCTTGCACCATTTGTAGCCGTTGATGTCGTTGCAGCCGAGATTGGTGACCATGTCGCCACTGCTCAGCCGCGCCTCGACCGTGGCGACCGGCGATGCGGTGGTGCGGACCTTGAGAAGGTCGTCCGGCGCCAGGCCGGTAACGACGGAGATGACGAGCTCCGGCGCCTCTTGGGCCATCTCTTCAGCCATAGCGGGGGCAATCACAGGCCACGCCGTCATCAGCAGCGGAGCAGCAATCAGCGCATGGAGGATTGTTCGGAGCGTAACTGTGCGCCTCATCGTTTGGCCGTGCGCTGATACCGTGCCGCGGCGGATCGAGCCCGCCGCAAGCCCGGCCGGTTTTATAAGGGACGACGCGGCGCCATGTAAGCCCGAAAATTCGGGCCGCCGTTTCGCCAGCCTTCAGCCGGGCAGGGGCATGAACCCGGTTCTGAGCGCGTGAGCCCATTCCGGCCGGCCCGCTTGTTCGGCCTGCCTGGCGGCCGCCTCGTGGTCGTAGTCGACGGCGATGGCCTCGAAGCCGTCGGGCTGGCCGTTGCTGCCCAGGGTGACAATGCCGTAGCGCGCATGCGGCGAGCCCTGCTCGGAGACATGCGCCGGCGGCGTGGAATCGTCATAGGCAGGGCAGCCGATGCTGCCCGGATTGAAGATGACGGGACCGTCGGGGACGCGGATCAGTTCCGCGCGGTGGCTGTGGCCGCACAGCGCGATGCGGCAAGCCGGGTCGAGCGCCTTCAGCCGCCGCCGGATCGCCGTCAGCGGCGCGCGTACCAGCTGGCCATTGACGATCGTATCAGTGAGATATTTCTCGTCATGGTCGGGACGGGCGTGGAAAGCGATGATTCCGGGTGCGATCTCCAGCGTCAACGGCTGGGCGAACAGCACCTGGCGCTGTGCCTCGGTCAGCCGCTCCTGCGCATAGACGTCGGAGGGCCACATGGTGTCATCAGCGGGGTCGGCGGCAACACGGCGGTCGTGGTTGCCGCGCACCGTCGGCAGGTTCAGCGCCTGCAGCCGTTCCATCGTTTCGCGCGGCCATAGCGGGCCGGAAACGCTGTCGCCGAGATTGACGGTCAGGTCGGCGCCGCCGCGCCGGCGCAGGTCGTCAAGCACGGCGTCGAGCGCCAGCACATTGCCGTGGATATCGGCGAGGACGGCGATGCGCATTTCGGGAAGCTCCTGTGTGACGCCGCTTTTCCTTTTCCCCACGTTCGTGGGCGAGGAACCCAAGTCCTTCAGGGTCGGGCGTGCACTTCGATATCGTGGCCGCCAACCGCCGGCAGTGCGGGATCGTCGCCGGCGGCGGCGATGACGCTGTCGAGCAGGCCGGGGAAGCGGGCGTCGAGATCGGCGCGGCGCAGTGTGATCATGCGGTTGGTGCCGACCACCTCGGCGCGGGTGACGCCGGCCTCGCGCAATTTGGCGAGGTGGTAGCTCAGATTGGTCTTCGAGCCGAAATCGAGGAACTGGCTGCAGTTCAGCGGCACGCCCTGCTTGCTGGCGAGATAGCGCACGATGGCAAGCCGCGTCGGGTCGCCGAGCACGCCAAGCACGATCGGCAGGCTGATCTGGTCCGTATTGGGGTGTGGCAAGGTCATGGCTCGAAACTAAGCACAGTCGGGTCCGATTTCAACGCATCCATCATTGTTGGCTCCACGTGGCCTTTCTCCGTCTCGCGCGAACCCCGCCCGGCCTGTGCTGACACAGGGCTGTCAGGAAGGTTCAGCTATTTTTCCCTGGCTTCATTGACATGATGCCCTGTTATGTCCAATTGTTCAATAACTTTTGAACTAAGGACATCCCGCCATGGACAAGCGCCTCTTCTGGCTCGCGCTCGGATCGTTCACGATCTCGACCGAAGGCTTCGTCATCTCCAGCCTTCTGCCCGACATCGCGGCGGATGCCGGCATCTCCATTCCGCTGGCCGGCACGCTGATTACCGCCTTCGCGCTCGCCTATGCGGTCGGCACGCCGATTCTCGCGACGCTGACCGGCGAATGGGACCGGCGCCGCGTCATCCTGTGGACGCTGGTGTTCTTCGTCATCGGCAACATCGCCGCCGCCTTGAGTTCCTCCTTCGAACTGCTGCTGGTCGCGCGCATCGTCATGGCGCTGTCGTCGGGCCTGTTCGCCGCAACCGCGCAGGGCACCGCAGTAGCGCTGGTCGATGATCATCACCGGGCGCGTGCCATCGCCGTCGTTGTCGGCGGCACCACTGTGGCCGTTGCGCTCGGTGCGCCGCTCGGCGCGCTCGTTGCCACCGTCGCCGGCTGGCGCGGCACCTTCTTTGCCATCGCCGGCCTTGGCGCGCTTGCAGGCGCGATCCTGTGGTACCGGCTGCCGCAGGGCATCGTTGGCACCAGGCTGCCCTTGAAGCGCAGGCTGGCGGCAGCGCTGCGTCCCGGCGTGATGCCGATCCTGTTGACGACAGTGCTGGCGCTGATCGGCGCCTTCACCGTCTTTGCCTATGTCGCGCCGCTTGCCATCGAGGGCGGCGGTCTCAGCCAGATCGCGCTGCCCGGCATGCTGCTCGCCTTCGGCGTCGGCGCCGTCATCGGCAACATTGGCGGCGGCCAGGCCGCCGACCGGTTCGGTGCGACCCGCACCGTCGGCTGGTCGCTGGCGCTGAGTGCCGGCATGCTGGTCTTATTGTCGGTCATCCCGACCTTCCTGCCGCACCATATTGCCGGGCCGGCGCTGATGGCGATGATGGTGCCGTGGGGCATCGTCGGCTGGGCGTTCCCGCCGGCGCAGGCGAGCCGCATCATCAAGCTGGCGCCCGATGCCGCCCCGATCGTGCTGTCGCTCAACGCCTCGGCGCTCTATCTCGGCGTGGCGCTGGGTGCCGTGGTCGGTGGTGCCGTGCTGCGCTACGGCGCGCCGGCCGATCTCGGCCTGGTCGCCGCGATCTTCCCGATCGTCGGGCTTGGCGTCGTGGTCGCCGGCCGCTGGGCGGCTCGGCCTGTGGAAATG
>NZ_RZRR01000582.1:0-3663 GCF_003998555.1 Mesorhizobium sp. M7A.F.Ca.CA.002.09.1.1
CTCCCCGACCACGTGGTCGGGGAGATCCTGACCAAGAAGTGGATCGACAGCGTCATCCCCTTCACGGCGCTGGTGATTTTGTGCGCGATCTTCGGCTCGATCGTGCCGGGCTTCTTCGATCTGGCGACGCTGACCAATCTCAGCGGCCAGACCGCCGAGCTTGGCCTTGTGGTGCTCGGCATGACCATCGTCATGGTGTCAGGCGGCATCGATCTGTCTGTCGGGTCGACCTTCGCGCTCGCCGTGCTGGTCACGCTCTATGGGATGAATGTCGAGCAGTGGAGCTTTGGTACCGGCCTGTTGGCGTGCCTGGGCCTCGGCGTCGTCTGCGGCGCCATCAACGGCTTCCTGGTTGGCTTTCTGCGCATGCGGGCGTTTCTCACCACGCTGGTGACGCTCATCATCTACCGCTCGACCTTCGACATCGTCTTTCCCCAGGTCTCGACCCGGATCGTCACCAGCGGTCCGGACTCGCCAGCCTATGATTTTCTTGGTTTCGGTACGATCTGGGGCGTGCCGACGTCCTTTGTGGTGTTCGTCGTCATCGCGCTGATCATCCATCTCGTGCTGTCGCGCGCCCGCTATGGCTGGCGGCTGTTCGCGGTCGGCGGCGCGCGCCGCTCTGCCTACAATGCCGGCATCAATGTGCGCTTCATCTTGTTCAGCGCCTATGTCTTGTGCTCGGTACTGGTGGCGCTCTCCGGCTTCTTCTTCTCGGCCCGCATCGGCAGTGCCGCTTCCGACATCGGCACCGGTCTCGAACTGCAGGTGTTGACCGCGACCGTGCTCGGCGGCATCTCGCTAGGCGGCGGGCGCGGCTCGGTCGCCAAGGCGCTGATGGGCACCGTCTTCGTGCTTGTCCTGTCGAACAGTCTGCTTGCGCTGGCCGTGCCCGGCCCGGTCAATTTCCTGATCCTCGGCATCGTGCTGCTTTTGTCGGTGCTTCTCGACGTTCGCTGGGTGAAGAACCGCCACAAGATCCTGCGCAGCGTCTACATCTCGCCAACCTTCGCCAAGATGCCGCAGGCGATCTCGACCGCGCCCGGCGCGCCAATGGCGGTGAATGACCGGTTGAAGGACGTCGGCGTCATCGGCCTCGGCGTTCTCGATGGCGCGGAGGATGTGATCTTCGACCGGCAGGACCGTCTCTACACCGGCAGCCGCCAGGGCGAGATCCTGCGCTTCCAGCCGCCCCATTACACCGATAGCGAAGTGTTCGCACATATTGGCGGCTCGCCGCTCGGCATGGCTTTCGACCGCGACGACAACCTCGTCATCTGCGTCGCTGGCATGGGCCTCTATCAGGTCTCGCCGGCCGGCGACGTAAAGCTGCTGACCGCCGAAACCAACCGCTCACTGACCTCGGTGGTCGACGACTCGACCATGAAGCTCGCCGACGACTGCGACATCCTGCCGGACGGCCGTATCGTCTTCTCGGAAGCGACAGTGCGCTTCGAAATGCATGACTGGTATGCCGACGCGCTGGAAAGCCGCGGCAACGGACGCATCATCGTCCATGATCCCAAATCCGGTTCGACACGCACACTGCTGTCGAACCTCGTCTTCCCCAATGGCATCTGCACGGCCTTCGACGGCCAGTCGGTGCTGTTCGCCGAAAGCTGGGCCTGCCGCATCAGCCGCTACTATTTCGATGGCCCGAAGAAAGGCCAGGTCGAGCGCGTCATCGAGGGCTTGCCCGGCTATCCCGACAACATCAACCGCGCCTCCGACGGTACCTACTGGCTGGCCCTGATGGGCATGCGCACGCCGGCCTTGGATCTCTCGCTTGAAATGCCGAGCTTCCGCCGTCGCATGGCGCGGCGCGTATCGGAAGACGCGTGGCTGATGCCCAATCTCAACACCGGCTGCGTGCTGCGCTTCGACGAGAACGGCCAGATCCTCGAAAGCCTGTGGGACCAGGCCGGCGAGAAGCATCCGATGATCACCTCGATGCGCGAGCACAAGGGCATCCTCTATCTCTGCGGCATCTTCAACAACCGCATGGGCACCTTGCCCTTGAAAGGCGTCGATCCCGACTGGTTCAGCTCGGATTCCTACTGGGGCAAAAAGCCATGAGCGGTTTGAGCCAGCTTCTTGACCGCTTTCTCGGCCGTGGCGAGTGGGCAGTGACCGTGCCGACGCTCGACGGGCCGTTGCTGCCCAACCAAGGACTGGAGGAAGCCGAGCCGTTCGCCGGCCTCGCCGAGGCCGACAATCTCGTACGCACCGAAAAGGGCATTCTGGCAAGCAGCGCCAACCGGCTGATGCGCTTTAGCGCCGACGGCCATGCCGAAACCTTGCAGGAATTTCCGGGCGAGATCACCGCACTCGCCCATGCCCGCGGCATGACCGCGATGGCCATCGACGGCAAGGGCGTCGTCGTCCACGGCGGCCTGCATGACGGGCGCGAGGCGACGGGTGAGGAGGCTCGGCGCCTCTCCTGCATCACCGCTCTCACCTTCCTCGACAGCAACACCTTGCTGGTGGCCAACGGTTCGGCCTCAGTGCCGGCGAGCAGTTGGCGTCGCGACCTGATGCAGAAGAGCGTGTCCGGTTCGGTCTGGCGGCTCGATCTAAAAAACGGCCGGCTGGAGCTTGTCAGGGACGGCTTGGCCTGGCCGGCCGGCATCGCCACCACCGGCTCCAACCGCATCTACGTTTCGGAGGCCTGGCGCCACCGCGTGCTGGCGATCGACCTTGCCACCACGGCGACGCTGCCCGTGCTGGAGCATCTGCCGGCCTACCCCGCCCGCATCGCCCCGGCCTTCAACGCCGGCTATTGGCTGACCTTCTATTCCGTGCGCAACCAACTGGTGGAGTTCATCCTGCGCGAGGAGACCTACCGCACCCGCATGCTGGCGGAAGTCCCGGAGGCCTACTGGATGGCGCCGTCGCTCGGCTCATGGCGCGACTATCGCGAGCCCATGCAAGGCAGCCAGTTGAAGCAGATGAACGTGCTGAAGCCATACGCGGTGACAAGGTCCTACGGGCTGGTGGTTCTTTGCGACGAGAACATGAAGCCGCTGTCGAGTTTCCATTCGCGCGCAGACGGCAAGGTGCACGGGACGCTGAGCGCCTGCGAGCTGGGCGATGATCTGCTGGTCGCCTCGCGCGGCGGATCGAGGATCGTGCGCGTGGCGAGCGCCGCCAGCGGCAAGCGAGGCTAAGCGATGTCGGACGCCAACATCATTGAACTCAGGAATGCCGCCAAGGCATTCGCGCGCATTCCGGCCTTCAAGAATGTCAATTTCGACCTGCGCAAAGGAGAAATCCACGCGCTGCTCGGCGAAAACGGCGCCGGCAAGTCGACGCTGACCAAGGTCATGGCCGGTGTCTTCAAGCTGACCGAGGGCAAGATGACCTTCGACGGCAAGGATGTGTCCTTCGCCACGCCCGCCGAAGCGCTGCGCGCCGGCATCGCCATGGTGTTCCAGGAAACCAACCTGGTGCCGGCCATGACCGTGGCGCAGAATCTCTATCTCGGCGAAGAGAAGATGTTCAACCGGTTGCGCGGCCTCTACATTCAGGCGCGGCAGTTCCTCGCCGGCATGGGCTTCCAGGTCGACCCGTCCGCGCAGGTCAGCACGCTGGGCGCGGCGCACAAGCAGATGGTGGAGATCGCGCGCGCCGTCCACCACAAGGCCCGCGTCATCATCTTCGACG
>NZ_RZRR01000583.1:0-3660 GCF_003998555.1 Mesorhizobium sp. M7A.F.Ca.CA.002.09.1.1
GGAGATCGGCCGCGAGGGCGGTGAAGGGGAGGAAGAGGAGGCTTAGAAGAGCGAAAAGGAACCCTAGGCTTGCGTTCCGGAGCGCCCCCCTCTGCCCTGCCGGGCATCTCCCCCTCAAGTGGGGAGATTGGCCGCCATCTCCACTTTCACCAATTTTCAACGTCGCAAGATGGGCGTCAGCGCCGAAGCTGCCAATCTCCCCCCTTGAGGGGGAGATGTCCGGTAGGACAGAGGGGGGTGTTTGCACGCCAGCAGCCCGTCATTTCGCGGGATTTATTCCGATGACAGTGGACGTTCACCCGCCCTGCTTCGTGCCGAAATCGACCTTCGGCGGCTGCATCTTGTCTTCGGCGACGGTGAAATTGGCGAAGGGCTCGTTGCCGCGGAACCAGAAGGTCGCCCACAGCACCGAGGGGAACGTCCTCAGCGTCAGATTGTAGTCCCTGACCGCCTGGATGTAATCGCGCCGCGACACCGCGATGCGGTTCTCGGTGCCTTCGAGCTGCGCCTGCAGCGCCAGGAAGTTCTGATTGGCCTTGAGGTCGGGATAGGCCTCCGAGACCGCGATCAGCCGCGACAGCGCGCTGGTCAGCCCCGCCTGGGCATCCTGAAACTTCTTGAGGGCTTCGGGATCCTTCAGCGTTTCCGGTGTTACCGTGATCTGCGTTGCCTTGGCGCGCGCCTCGACCACCGCGTCGAGCGTATCCTTTTCATGCGAGGCATAGCCCTTGACCGTCTCGACCAGGTTGGGGATGAGGTCGGCGCGGCGCTGATACTGGTTCAGCACCTCGCTCCATGCCGCCCTGGCATTTTCTTCCGCCGTCGGGATGGTGTTATAGCCGCAGCCTGCAAGCAGCGGCAACACGATCGCCATCATCAGGAAGGCGGGCAGCGTGCGGAACGTGGACGGCAAGGCAAGGCGCTGGGCAAACATGATGGGGGTCCCTCGGTAGAAGTTGCACGCGAAGCATTACCACAATCAGCGCGCAAGAAAACCGCCCGCGCCGGCAGCCCCTCGCCTGGCACGCCCGGTGCCGCTGCAAGGCTCTGTGATTGGCCGTGCGAACGCGATAAGGTCCGGCAAAACGGGACATCATCATGGCGGAACGCCAGGACAGCGACAAGGAATCGCGCCGTATCCTCGAGCGCATTGCGCGCGAGACGGATCCGGCCGGCAACTCGTTTGTAGCGCGGGCAGCGAAAGGCATGCACGATCACGTCATCGCGGCCGATGCCGATCGTGCCGATCCGATCGAAGTCTGGGGCACCCGCTTTGGCCGCACGCTGGGCCTGCTGCTGGCGCTGGGCCTGATGGTCTGGCTCGTGCTTTACGTCATCCGGGGCAGTTAGGAATCAAACGACAATGAGCGCCGAACAAACCGACGCGCCGCGTGCGGTCATCGTCATTTCCAGCCATGTCGCGCGTGGCTCGGTCGGCAACCGTGCTGCCGTCTTTGCGCTGGAGACCCTGGGTTTCCCGGTCTGGGCGGTGCCGACCGTCATCTTGCCCTGGCATCCCGGCCATGGGCGCGCGACGCGCATCGTGCCGCCGCTCGACGAGTTCAAGGCTCTGATGGCCGATCTCGAGCGGGCGCCATGGCTGGGTGAGGTCGGCGCCGTGCTGTCCGGCTATCTCGGCGAGGCGGGCCAGGCCGAGGCCGTCGCCTCGCTGGTCGCCGCGGTCAAGGCAAGGACGCCCGGCGCCGTCTATATCTGCGATCCGGTGATGGGTGATTCGGGCGGCCTCTATGTGCCCGAACCGACCGCCATCGCCATGCGCGACCGGCTGATGCCGATCGCCGACATAGCCACCCCTAACCGCTACGAACTGGAATGGATGGCCGGCGCCGCGTTGCCAGACATGAAATCGGTGATCGCGGCGGCGCTGCACGCCGGACCATCGACCATGCTGGTCACCTCGGCGCCGTCGATGATGACGGGCGGCACCGGCAACCTCCTGCTCGATAACAGCCAGGCGCTGCTCGCCGAACATCGCCTGATCGACAAGCCGCCGAATGGCCTGGGCGATCTGACGGCGGCCGTTTACCTGGCACGCATCCTGTCCGGCCAGCCACCGATCAAGGCGCTGCAATCGACGACGGCGGCGGTCTACGAGATCCTGGCACGCACCGCCAAGCGCGGCGGCGACGAACTGCAGCTCGAAACCGATGCGCAGAGCCTGTCGCATCCGATGGCGATGGTCCAGCTTCGCCACCTCACACATCCAGGGCGGGGCCGCCGGGCGTGACATCGACTGAGGCCGTACTTGTCGGCGTCGATGGCTGCAAGGCCGGCTGGATCGCCGTCCGACGAACTTTTGGCATGGCACCGTCGGTCGGTGTCTTTGCAACCTTCACTGCCCTGCTCGCATCCCTTCCCGAAGACGCTGTCATCGCCGTCGACATGCCGATCGGCCTGCCCGGCTTTTCGGGCAAGGGCGGTCGCGGCCCCGAAGCGCTGGTGCGGCCGCTGCTCGGGGCACGCCAGTCCAGTGTCTTCTCGATCCCGTCCCGTGCCGCGCTCTATGCCGACACCAACGGCTTCACCACCATCGAAGCCTGGTATGCCGCGCACGTCAGGGCAAGCGCGGTGGCCCTGACCACATCCGATCCGCCGCGCGGCGTCTCGATCCAGGCGTTCGGCATTTTTGCCAAGATCCGCGAGATCGACGCCCTGCTGATCGCGCGGCCCGATTTGCGCGGCCGCGTGTTCGAATCCCATCCGGAAGTCGCTTTCTGCCGCTTGAACGGCGATCAAGCCATGCAACTGCCGAAGAAGATCAAGGGCAGCATCAATCCGGCCGGCATGGCGGAACGCAAGGCGCTGCTCTGCCGGCTCGGCTATGATAAGGGCTTTCTCGACCAGCCGCCGCCCCGCGGTGCCGCCGCTGATGACTTCCTCGACGCAGCCGCGATGACGCTGATCGCCGGTCGCATCGTCGGCGGCGAGGCGCGGCCGTTTCCCGACCCGCCGGGCCGCGACAGCTTTGGCATTCCCGTCGCCATCTGGGCGTGACGCTGTTGGCCACCGTTGCGCTCGATGCATGGCATTTCTAGCCAGCCCTCATAATTCTGCATTGCTCGCGACCGGCTTTTGCCGCTAGAGCCTCTCTAGACCGCAACGAGCTGCCGCATCCAACCCGGAAAGGCTCCAGACGCCGCCCATGTCCCATCTCCCTGAACATCTTCTCGCCGGCTATCGCAATTTCATGAATGGCCGCTATCTCACAGAGAGCGGGCGCTATCGCGATCTCGCTCGCGAAGGCCAGGCGCCGGAGACGATGATCGTCGCCTGCTGCGATTCGCGTTCGGCGCCCGAGGCGATCTTCGACGCTGGGCCGGGCGAACTCTTCGTTCTGCGCAATGTCGGCAATCTGGTGCCGCCCTATGCACCCGACGGCGAGTTCCATTCGACCTCGGCGGCGCTTGAATTCGCCGTACAGAGCCTCAAGGTCAAGAACATCGTCGTCATGGGCCATGGCCGCTGCGGCGGCATCCGGGCGGCGCTCGACAGCAATTCCGCGCCGCTGTCGCCGGGCGACTTCATCGGCAAGTGGATGAGCCTGATCGCGCCGGCGGCCGAAACCGTCTCCTCCAGCACCTTCATGACCGCCTCGGAGCGCCAGACCGCGCTGGAGCGCATCTCGATCCGCTATTCCTG
>NZ_RZRR01000584.1:0-3655 GCF_003998555.1 Mesorhizobium sp. M7A.F.Ca.CA.002.09.1.1
GGCGTACATGTACACACTGGCCAGCCGCATTTTCGAGGAAATGCAACCGGGTGCGGCAAGGCCGAAAAATGGTCTGTGAAGGCTGAGCGGCTCTCAAAAAACAGGGAGAACCATCCAAAAAGGCTCGAAAACAGGCCTTTTTTGGGCTCCAGGAGCCCCATTGTTACATTATGGCAACAATGGGGCTAAAACTTCCGTTTACGTCAATATTAACGCAACGGAATGCTGATTTTCCAGGCGGAAAACCAGCATTTTAGAGGGGTCTAAAGTCTCCCGAATCTACCCTCAGCCGGCGTCGCGAACCCTGGCCAGCGCGATCGACAGCTTGTCCTGTGCATCGCGGTATTCGGCGAGCTTTTCACGCTCGGCATCGACGATCTCGGCCGGCGCGCTGGCCACGAACCTCTCGTTCGACAGTTTCTTGTGCAGGCGCGCGATCTCCTCGGTCACCTTGGCCAGTTCCTTCTGCAACCGTGCAGCCTCGGCGGCGAGGTCGATCAGGCTGCCAAGCGGCAGGCAGATCGTCGCCTCGTTGAGCACGATCTGCGCCGAACCCTTGGGCGCGATATCGGCAAGCGAGATGTCGCCGACCCGCGCCAGCCGCTTGATCGCCGACTCCTCGCGAACGAGGCGCTCGCGTGTCACATCGTTGGCGCCGACCACGACGAGCGGTGCGATGGCTGCCGGCGGCACGTTCATCTCCGAACGCACGGAGCGGATGCCGGAGACGAGGTCGACCAGCCAATTGATGTCGGCTGCAGCCTCGGCGTCTTCGAAGTCCGGTGACGGCCACGTGGCATGGCACAGCAGCGAGGGGCGTTGCTTGCCTTCGCCAGCGGTCTGCGCCCACAGTTCCTCGGTCATGAACGGCATCATCGGATGCAGCAGCTTGTAGATCTCGTCGAGCACGAAGGCGACGCAGGCTCGGCTTTCGGCTTTGGCCGCCTCGTCGGTTCCCATGAACACCGGCTTCAGCAGTTCCAGGTACCAGTCGCAGAACAGGTTCCAGACGAAGCGGTAGGCGGCGCCCGCCGCCTCGTTGAAGCGGTATGAGGTGATGCCGTCGGTGATCTCGCGCGCCGCCCGCGTCAGCTCGGTGAGGATCCAGCGGTTGACCGCCAGCTTGGCGTCGTTCAGCCAGAAATCGTCATTGCGCGCGACCTCGTTCATCTCGGCAAAACGCGTCGCGTTCCACAGCTTGGTGCCGAAATTGCGATAGCCGGCGATGCGCGCCGGATCGAGCTTCACGTCGCGGCCTTGTGCCGCCATCACCGTCAGGGTGAAGCGCAGCGCATCGGCGCCGTATTCGTCGATCAGGTCGAGCGGATCGATGACGTTGCCTTTCGACTTCGACATCTTGGCGCCGTTCTTGTCGCGCACCAGCGCATGGACATAGACGGTGTGGAACGGCTCCTCGTCCATGAAGTGCAGGCCCATCATCATCATGCGGGCGACCCAGAAGAAGATGATATCGAAGCCTGTCACCAGCACGTCGGTCTGGTAGTAGGTCTTCAGCTCGGGAGTCTCATCAGGCCAACCCAGCGTCGAGAACGGCCACAGCGCCGACGAGAACCAGGTGTCCAGCACGTCCTCGTCGCGGGTCAGGATCTCGCCCGGCTTGAAGTTCTCCAGCTTGTCCTCGACCCAGGCCTTCCACGGTCCTTCCAGCGCCAGATAGAATTCGATCGCGGCGCTCAGCGCCTCTTCCTCGGTCTTCTCGACGAAGACGCGCCCATCCGGCCCGTACCAGGCCGGAATCTGGTGGCCCCACCAGAGCTGGCGCGAGATGCACCAGGGCTGGATGTTCTCCATCCAGTCGAAATAGGTCTTTTCCCAGTTCTTCGGCACGAAGTTCGTGCGACCTTCGCGCACTGAAGCGATTGCCGGTTTGGCCAGCTCCGCCGCATTGGCATACCATTGCTCGGTCAGGAACGGCTCGATCGGCACGCCTCCGCGATCGCCATGCGGCACCGCATGGCGATGCGGCTCGACCTTTTCGAGGAAGCCGCCCTCTTCCATCAGCTCGACGATCTTCTTACGCGCGACGAAGCGATCGAGGCCGTCGAGTTCGTCCCAGACCGCCTGGCGCTCCGGCGTCACCTCGAGGCCGGCAAGGAAATCCTCATTGTCCCTGAGACTTACCGCCGCCTCCGTGGTCAGGATATTGATCGCCGGCAGCTTGTGGCGCTTGCCGACCTCGAAATCGTTGAAGTCGTGCGCCGGCGTGATCTTGACCGCGCCCGAACCTTTTTCCGGATCGGAATACTCATCCGCCACCACGGGAATCCTGCGGCCGACGATCGGCAGGACGATGTTCTTGCCGACCAGATGCCGGAAGCGCTCGTCGTCGGGATGCACCGCGACGGCCGTATCGCCCAGCATCGTCTCCGGGCGCGTCGTCGCCACGGTGATGAAGGTTTTCGGGTTTTCCGGGTCGAAGACCTTGCCTTCGACGGGGTAGCGGAAGTGCCAGAGATTGCCATTGACCTCCTGCTGCTCGACCTCGAGATCGGAGATCGCGGTGAGCAGCTTGGGGTCCCAGTTCACAAGACGCTTGTCCTTGTAGATCAGCCCTTCCTTGTAGAGCGTGACGAACACTTCGAGCACCGCCTTGGACAGGCCTTCGTCCATGGTGAAGCGTTCGCGTGACCAGTCGGCCGAGGCGCCGAGCCGCTTCAGCTGGTTGAAGATGGCACCGCCGGATTCGGCCTTCCACTCCCACACTTTCTCGATGAACTGTTCGCGGGTCAGGTCGCGGCGATGGATCTGCTTTTCCATCAGCTGCCGCTCGACCACCATCTGCGTGGCAATGCCGGCATGGTCCATGCCCGGCTGCCACAGGACGTTCTTGCCGCGCATGCGCTCGAAGCGCACCAATATATCCTGCAGCGTGTTGTTGAGCGCGTGTCCCATATGCAGCGAGCCGGTGACGTTCGGCGGCGGGATGACGATGGTGAAGGCCTCCGCCCCCTCCTCGGCCCCGGCACCGGCGCGAAACGCGTCGGCCTCTTCCCAGACTTTGGCGATCTTCGGCTCGACGGTTTTGGCGTCGTAGGTCTTTTCAAGCATGGGAAAATGGTCCGCGCTGTCGGGAGTTTGCTGGTCCGGTGTAAATCGGAAGGTTTTGGCCAAGTCAACCGCAAGGGCTGTCTCGGACCCTCACAACCAGATAGGCGCGGCCTCAGTCATTTCAACGGAACGCGATCCGTCGTCCTGCCGACAACGACTTCACCAAAAGAAACGGCGCCACGAAGGCGCCGTTTCCTCTGGGCAATCGGCATGGGGAACTACTGCGCCCCGCGCGCCACGCGCTCGATCTCCTCGCGCACCAGCCTTTCGACCAGTGTCGGCAGATTGTTGTCGAGCCAATCCTGCAGCATCGGCCGCAGCATCTCTTCGGCCATCTCGTCGAATGTCTTCTTGCTGCGGCTGGCAAACGCGTCGGAAAGCTCGCCAAAGGCAGCCGCGACCTGACGGCCGGTGTGCTCGGAAACGATCGCCGGACGCGGCGCGTCGCTGGCCGCCACCGGCCGCACCACGCTTGCATCCGGACGAGACGGATCGGTAGCCGGTTTCGCGGCCGGTTCATCCCCTGGAGCCTCCACGGACGGCTGGGCAGCCGTCTTGCGTGCCTCGCTCCGGTCCGACACCGCCC
>NZ_RZRR01000585.1:0-3653 GCF_003998555.1 Mesorhizobium sp. M7A.F.Ca.CA.002.09.1.1
GTTGAGGTGGCCGAGCGGACAGACCTTCTGGTGGCAGGGCGAGCACGACAGGCCGAGCCAGACCAGCTCGCGGCGCTCCGCCAGCGGTGGCGTGTTTTCGGGCGAGGTCGAGCCGTAGACGGCGACGATCGGCGTGCCGACGGCGGCCGCGACATGCATCAGTCCGCTGTCGTTGGACACAGCCAGCCTGGCGGCGGATATCAGGTCGATGGCGTCCTCCAGCCGCGTCTGTCCGGCGAGGTCGACGACGCCGGGGGCCAGGGCTGCGATCTCCGCCGTCACGTCGCGGTCGTTCTTCGAGCCGAACAGCGCAACCTTCAAGCCTTTGCCCATGAAGCCGCTGGCAAGCCCGGCATAGCTTTCGCTGGGCCAGCGCTTGGCAGGGCCGAATTCCGCGCCGGGCATCAGGGCCACGAATTTCTGCGGCGCCAGCCCGAAACGGCCGAGCAGGTCGACCTGGTTTTTCGTGTCCACGCTAAGCCGGGGCGCCCGGAAACTGCCGCCCTGGGCAAGGCCGAAATAGGCCTGCGCGGTGCGTCGTTTGATGCTGTCGGGCAATGGCACGACGTCGGTCAGCAGGCCATAGCGCATCTCGCGCAGATTGCCGACACGGCGCGGAATGCGGGCAAAGAACGGAATCAGCGCCGACTTCCAGCTGCCCGGCAGGATATAGGCCATGTCGTAGCGGCCGCGCAGCAGGCGGCCGAAGCGGCGGCGATGGGTGAATTCGAGCGCGCCGGGTTTGAGCGGAAAATCGATCTGCTGGCGGATTTCGGGCATGCGCTTGACCAGGGGTGCTGCCCAGGCAGGCGCCAGCACATCGATGGCGGCGTTGGGATGCAACTCCTTCAGCGCCGAAAACAGGCACTGCGCCATCACCATGTCGCCCACCCAGCGTGGGCCGATCACGAGGATCGTTGGGCTTTCAGCCATTCGACATAGTCTCTGACACCGGTTTCCACTGTCCGGAATTGGCCATTGTAACCGGCCGCGCGCAAACGGGACATATCAGCTTGCGTAAAGCTCTGGTAGCTGCCCTTGAGATGGTCGGGAAAGGGGATGAATTCAATCTCCCCTTTACCCAACGTGTCGATCACCGTTTCGGCGATGGCGCGGAAGGGCTGGGCACGGCCGGTGCCGCAATTGAAGATGCCGCTTGAGCCCCGTTTCCACAGCCACAGATTGACGTCGGCGACATCACCGACATGGATGAAGTCACGGCTTTGTTCGCCGGGTCCGAATCCGTCATAGGCGCCGAACAGTTTCGGGTTCTCGCCTCGCTCGACCTGGTTGAACAGATGGAAGGCGACGGAGGCCATGGCGCCCTTGTGCGCTTCGCGCGGGCCATAGACGTTGAAGTAGCGCAAGCCTACGACCTGTGAATGGTCGGCCTGCCCGGCGAACACGGTTCGCCTGACATAGTCGTCGAACAGCTTCTTGGAATAGGCGTATACGTTGAGCGGCCGTTCCAACGCGGGATCCTCGAGGAACTCCGAGCCGCCGCCATAGACGGAAGCCGAGGAGGCATAAAGGAAAGGCACGCGCAAACTCTGGCTTGCATGCAGCAACCGTTTCGAGAAGGCGTAATTCACCTCCATCATGAATTTGCCGTTCCACTCGGTGGTGGTCGAGCAGGCGCCCTGGTGGAACACGGCCTCGATGCGGCCGAGCGAGCCGGCCTCCATGCGGGGCAGGAAATCGTCCTTGTCGAGATAGTCGGCGATCTTGAGATCGGCAAGATTGACGATCTTGTGACCGTCGGTAAGGTCGTCGACGACGAGGATGTCGTCATGCCCTTCGGCATTCAGCGCGGCGACGATGTTGGAGCCGATCATGCCGGCGCCGCCCGTGACGATGATCATGAAGGACCTCTGGTTGCTTGCGATTCCGGTCCTTATAGGGGAGGCTAGCCGGGCTGTCGACAAAGCCAGGTGCATGCGCCTGTCCTGCCATTTTATGCGCTTGTCTGTTTTGTCTATTTTGTCTATTATGGACAAAACAGGGTATCCCATGAAAAACTATCCGTCGACCGATCTGAAACAGAATCTTGGAGATGTGCTTGCAGCTGCCAGCCAGCAGCCGGTCTCCATCACTCGCCACAACAAGCCGAGATACGTCCTGATGAGCATCGAGGCCTACGAAGCGCGCTTCGGCAACGACAGCCGCCGCGTCTACGCTGCGAAGGACGCCCCGACCGAACATGTCGAGATGCTCGAGGAGTACGCCGCGGAATTGGACCGTGATTAAACCCGCTGCTGCGGACGTCTGGCGATATCCATATCTTTGGCATCGCCAACACGGAGACGGCGAGACCGAAGGCCGGAAGTCACGGCCTGTGGCCTTTGTGGCTGTCCTTCCTGGGAAAGCCGGGGGTACCAACCTCTTCATACTTGCAATCACTTCCACACAGCCGGGTCGTGATCGCGTTGCAGTCAGCATCCCGGAAATTGAACGCCACCGTGCGGGCCTCGATCCTATGCCCCTTTGGGTCATGGTCGATGAGTACAATCATGATATCCTGGAAGCGTCGGCCTATTTCGAGCCGGGTGCGCGAATTGGCGCGTTCAGCCCGTCATTTCACAAGAAAATTATGTTCGCTTTTACTGCGGTTGTCCGCACGGGTCAGTCCAAAGCAATCCCGCGCGGACTGAATCGACAGGGCAGAGCACGATCGTGAGGGACCAAAAATGCCATCGACCGAACTGCTCATCGCGTTTTTCGCCACCACGGCGATCTTCGCCTACATTCCAGGCCCGGCCATGCTCTATGCCGCCGCGCAGACGATGGCGCGCGGCCGCTGGTCCGGCCTGACGGCGGCGCTGGGCATTCATCTGGGCGGCTACGTGCATGTTTTCGCCGCGGCCGCCGGGCTGTCGGTGCTGTTTCATGCCGTGCCGACGCTCTACCTGGCGGTCAAGCTGGTCGGTGCGCTCTATCTGATCTGGCTTGGCATCTCGCTGTTTCGCAAGCGCGCGGACGGCGATGCGGCGCTGCCCGCGATCGAGCGCAAATCGGCGCGGCGCGCCTTTTTCGAGAGCATCACCGTCGAGGTGCTCAATCCGAAGACAGCGATCTTCTTCATGGCGTTCCTGCCGCAATTCATCGACGCCTCGGCGGCGTTTCCGGTCTGGCTGCAGTTCGTCGTGCTCGGCACGATAGTCAATCTGATGTTCTCCTCGGCCGATATCGTCTGCGTGTTCCTGGCGGGCGCCGTGATCGGCCGCCTGCGGCGTTCAAGCCGCGCCCAGCGGCTGATGCAGCGGGCGGGAGGGGCGGTGCTGGTCGGGCTGGGCGTCCATGTTGCCCTGCAGAAGAGCTGACGCATCGGACAGTCGCGGGTCATGTCCTGACGTTGCGCTGCGTGGATTTGCGGTATATCGGCAGGCATGAACGATCCGGCCCGTAAATTGACAATTTTCATCACAATTGAGATTTGCCTTACCCTCGCGTTGCCAGTGACATGATCAAGCACAATCCGCCTTCTCCAGAACCATTGCACCGCGCCATTGCGCGGTTCGGCCAAGCCACCGTGCTGGTGGTCGGCGACTTCATCCTCGATCGTTTCGTCAACGGCGTCATCGAGCGGATCTCGCCGGAAGCGCCGATCCCGGTGCTGCATGGGCGCGGCGAGACCTCGACCATGGGCGGCGCCG
>NZ_RZRR01000586.1:0-3651 GCF_003998555.1 Mesorhizobium sp. M7A.F.Ca.CA.002.09.1.1
GTCAGACGCAGTTCCGAGCGACGCGCCGACGGGTCGGCGATCAGCGTGCCGGGCGACGCACCGACCGGCGGCCGCCGCGTTTTCGCCGGTGCCCGCGTCTTCACGGTCTCAGCCTTTGCCATATTCCCCTCGTGCGAGTCCTCGCCTCGACATTAGACGACAGGAATCAACCGGCAAAGACCCGCTTGGGCTTGAACATGCCTTGCTCAATGGCACCGATGGCGACCAGCTTGCCGCGCGCCGTGGCGCAGGCTTCTTCGGCTTCCACCGGTGCGTCGCGGCCGCGGATGATGACCGGGTTGCCGAGGCGGATCTTGGTTGCCGCGTCATCGCTGATGGCGATCTGCGGCAGGCAATCGAGGGCAGCCGATGTGTCGACCAGAAGCGCATCGATGGCGTCGAAGTCGATTGGCGCTTCCACCTTGTCGGCAGCCTCTGCCTTGTCAGCGGCTTCTGTCGTGTCCGAGCTGTCGACCTCCTCCACACCGAAACGGGCGGCTTCCAGTTCGGCGATGGTGACGAAGTCTTCCGAGGTGAACGGCTCGACCTCGACCCGGCGCAATTCGGAGATGTGACCGAAGCAGCCGATGTCGCGGCCCATGTCGCGGGCCAGCGAGCGCACATAGGTGCCCTTGCCGCACTCGACCTCGAAAACAGTATGGTCGGCGCCATGCTCGACAACGTCCAGACGGCCGATCTCGATCTCTCGCGCGGGTATGTCGACCGTCGCGCCGTCGCGGGCCAGATCATAGGCGCGCTCGCCTGCGATCTTGATGGCCGAGAATTGCGGCGGCGTCTGCATGATGACGCCGGTGTATTTCGGCAGCAGGGCGAGCACTTGGGCTTCCGACGGACGCAGGTCGGATTCTTTCGTCACCGGACCTTCGAGGTCATCGGTCGAACGCTCCTGTCCCCAGGCAACGGTGAAGCGATAGATTTTGGCGCCGTCCTGCACGTAAGGCACGGTCTTGGTAGCCTCGCCAAGCGCGATCGGCAGCATGCCGGACGCCAGCGGGTCGAGCGTGCCTGCATGGCCGGCCTTTTCCGCCTGGAACAGCCATTTGATCTTGGAGACGGCTTCGGTCGAGCCCATGCCGACCGGCTTGTCCAGGATCAGCCAGCCCGAGATCGGCCGGCCCTTCTTCTTGCCGCGACGCGCCACTATTCGGTGTCCTTGTTGTCGTCTTTGTCCTGGTCTGCGTTTTCCTGGTCCTCAGGACCCAAATCGCGCGCCACTTCCGGCGATTTCAAGAGGTCGTTGATCCTGGCAAAATTGTCGAAGGAGGTGTCGAGCTTGAAGCGGAACTCCGGCATGAACTTCATCTGCCGCAGCGCGCCGGAGACACGGCCACGGACGAATTTCGCATGCTTGTTCAACGCCTCGACCACCGCATCGGCATCTTTGGCGCCGAGCGGCGAGACGAAAGCGGTAGCGACCTTCAAATCGGGCGACATGCGCACTTCCGAGACCGACACCACGGTGTTCTCGATCAGCGGATCGATGATCTCGCCGCGCTGCAGGGTTTCGGATAGCGCATGGCGCACCTGTTCGGCGACGCGCAGCATGCGCTGGGATGGGCTGGATGCGGTTGGACGGGGCATTTTTCTCAATCCTGAAAGCGTGAGGCGCGGGATGGAACCGTGCCGCATGTCTCATATGGGCATTCTCAATAGACTTGGGGCGGCGGCCTTTCGACCACCGCCCGGTATGGACAAGTCACTCGAACTCAGAGTGTCCGGGTCACCATCTCGACGCGGAAGCACTCGATGACGTCGCCGACGCGCATGTCCTCGTAGTTCTGGAAGGCCATGCCGCACTCCTGGCCGCCGGGGACTTCCGAAACTTCGTCCTTGAAGCGCTTCAGCGTCTTCAGCGTGCCTTCGTGGATGACGACGTTGTCGCGGATCAGGCGCACGCCCGCACCACGCTCGACCTTGCCTTCGGTGACACGGCAGCCGGCGATCTTGCCGACCTTGGTGATGTCGAAGATTTCGAGGATCTGCGCATTGCCGATGAAAGTCTCGCGACGCTCCGGCGACAACAGGCCCGACAGAGCCGCCTTCACGTCATCCACAAGGTTGTAGATGATCGAGTAGTAGCGGATCTCGATGCCAGCCGCCGCTGCAGCGGCACGTGCCTGGACGTTGGCGCGGACGTTGAAGCCGATGATCGCGGCACCCGAAGTCTCGGCCAGCGACACGTCGCTTTCGGTGATGGCGCCGGCGCCAGCATGGACGATGCGTGCACGCACTTCGTCGGTACCGAGCTTGTCGAGTGCGGCGTTGATCGCCTCGATCGAGCCCTGCACGTCGCCCTTGATGACCAGCGGGAATTCCTTCAGCCCGCTTGTCTGCAACTGCGACATCATCTGCTCGAGCGAACCGCGCTGGCCGGCATGCTTGGCAACCGCCTTCTCGCGCGCCAGACGCTGGCGGTATTCGGTGATCTCGCGGGCACGGGCCTCGTTGTTGACCACGGCGAAGCGATCGCCGGCCTGCGGGGTGCCCTGCAAGCCAAGCACTTCCACCGGCATCGCCGGCGGCGCTTCCTTGATCTGCACGCCACGATCGTTGACCAGCGCACGCACCCGGCCCCATTCATTGCCGGCAACGAGGATGTCGCCCGGCATCAGCGTGCCGGTCTGCACCAGCACGGTGGCAACGGGACCACGGCCCTTGTCGAGCTGGGCCTCGATGACGACGCCTTCGGCGGTACGGTCCGGATTGGCCTTCAGGTCGAGAATTTCGGCCTGCAGCAGGATCGCCTCGAGCAGTTTGTCGAGATTGGTGCCCTTGGTCGCCGACACTTCGACGTCCAGAACTTCACCGCCCATGGATTCGACGAAAACCTCGTGGCGCAGCAGTTCGGAGCGCACCTTCTGCGGATCGGCATCATGCTTGTCGATCTTGTTGATCGCCACGATGATCGGAACGCCGGCCGCCTTGGCATGGCTGATCGATTCGATCGTCTGCGGCATGACGCTGTCATCGGCCGCAACCACCAGGATGGCGATGTCGGTCGCCTGGGCGCCACGAGCACGCATCGCCGTGAAGGCGGCGTGGCCGGGCGTGTCGATGAAGGTGATCTTGTGACCATTCTTCTCGACCTGGTAGGCGCCGATATGCTGGGTGATGCCGCCGGCTTCGCCGGAGACGACATTGGCGTTGCGGATCGCGTCGAGCAGCGAGGTCTTGCCATGATCGACGTGACCCATGATCGTCACGACCGGCGGACGCGAAACCAGGTCCTCGGCATTGTCGGCGATGTTGAACAGGCCTTCCTCGATGTCGGATTCGGCGACGCGGCGGACCGTGTGGCCGAATTCGGTGGCGACCAGCTCGGCCGTGTCGGCGTCGATGACGTCGCCCGGCTTCAGGATCTGGCCCTGCTTCATGAAGAACTTGACCAGGTCGACCGCGCGCTCGGACATGCGTTGCGCCAGTTCCTGGATGGTGATGGTCTCTGGCAGGATCACTTCGCGCATGACTTTCTCGCGCGGCTCATTGTGCATCGCGCGCTTGAATTTTTCCTGGCGGCGACGCATCGACGACAGCGAACGGGCTCGCGCATCTTCGTCGGACAATGCCGAATTTAGCGTCAGCTTGCCACGGCGGCGATCTTCCTCGCTCTTGGTCGGCTTGGCCGGACGC
>NZ_RZRR01000587.1:0-3647 GCF_003998555.1 Mesorhizobium sp. M7A.F.Ca.CA.002.09.1.1
GTTGGTCATAGGAGACGCGGATGGCGCCGACCTCGTCGGCCTTCCAGCCGCGCGCCTTCATCTCGTCGACGATCGCCTGGCCGACCGCCTCGCCGATCTTGGTTGCCGAGATGCCCATATGCGGCACGTCTTCCAGCGCCTTGCCGTCGGCGCCGACCAGGCGGTCATCGACAGTCATCAGCTTGAGATTGTTGGCGGCGGCCTTGGCGACGATGCCGGGGCCGAGCTTCACGTCGGGCGTGCAGACGATGAAACCCTGCGCGCCCTGGGCGCCGAGATTGTCGATGGCCGACATCAGCTTCTCACCGTCTTCGGCGCCGATCTTGACCAGGGTAAAGCCCTTTTCCTTGGCGGCCTGATCAGCAAACTTCCATTCGTCCTGGAACCACGGCTCCTCGGGCTGTTTGACGATGAAGCCGATCTTGGTGTCCTGAGCATATGCAGCGATGGTCGTGACGGACAGCACGGCAAGCGCGCCCGCGACGAGCGCGGTCTTCAAAAGTCGCATGATTACCTCCCAGCGATAGACCGGGCGCTCAGCCCGGATGCCGGAGTCTCTAATCGCTTTTATCATACTCGTCAATTGATCTGGTATGATAATTAATGTACATGCTCTGACCAGCGATCGCTGGCGCAATTGATCCGCATCCGTTAAGGCCGGACCGGTTGTGCGAAACCAGCGGTTCGCCGCCTTGGAGGAGGGCTGAGGTGACCGGGACTTTGAAGAAACCGCAAGGCGACACAGCCACTCGCCGCCCGCGCGTTATGCCCGACGTGACCAAGGCGATTGCCTCGGACATCTTTTCCGGGCGCTATCCGGCCGGCTCCTCACTGCCGACCGAAAACGAGCTCGGCGTCGAATACAGCGTCAGCCGCACCGTCATCCGTGAGGCCCTGAAAGTGTTGGCGGCAAAAGGGCTGGTGCTGTCGCGGCCACGCGTCGGCACGATCGTCTGCAACGAGGACGACTGGAACATCATCGACCCGCAGGTGCTGGCCTGGCACGCGCCGCATGCACTGGACGACAAGCTCTTCGACGCCATTCTTGAGACTCGCCGGGCCATCGAGCCGCTGGTTGCCGAACTCGCCGCCACGCGCGCGACGCTGCAGGAAATCGCCGATCTCGAAGCCACCTGGCGCGGCATGGCCGGCGCCGGCGAGGATCTCGCCGCCTTCTCGCGCAGTGACATCGCTTTCCACCAGATCGTCTATGCCGCGAGCCATAACCCGATCTTTCGCCAGATCGGCAATCTCATCGACACCGGGCTGAAATTCTCGCTGGAGGCGACGGCGGTGATTTCGCTCGACCGGCGCATGGAGGCCGTGGCGGCGCACCGCGAGGTGGTCGAGGCGCTGCGTATGCGCAATGCCGATGCCGCGCGTGGCGCGGCAAACAAGATCCTCGACCTCGCGGCGCGCGACCTCGTCAGCGCCAAGAAACTCAAGAGCAACTGAGACTGCGCATGAAAATCATCTCGCTCACCACCTACATCGTTCCGCCGCGCTGGCTGTTCCTGAAGATCGAAACCGATGCCGGCGTCACCGGCTGGGGCGAGCCGGTGGTCGAAGGCCGGGCGCTGACCGTCGAGGCGGCGGTCAAGGAGCTTGGCGATTATCTCATCGGCAAGGATCCGCGCCTGATCGAGGACCACTGGACGGTGATGCACCGCGGCGGTTTCTACCGCGGCGGCCCGATCCTGATGAGCGCCATTGCCGGCATCGACCAGGCACTGTGGGACATCAAGGGCAAGGCGCTCGGCGTGCCCGTGCACGAACTGCTCGGCGGCAAGCTGCGCGACTCGATCAAGGTCTATTCCTGGATCGGCGGCGACCGCCCGGCGGAGGTCGCGGCCGGCGCCAGGGAAATGGTTGCGCGCGGTTTCCTGGCGCTCAAGATGAACGGTACCGAAGAACTGCAGATCGTCGACAGCCATGACAAGATCGACGCCGCTGTCGAACGCGTCGCCATGGTGCGCGAGGCCGTCGGGCCCAACATCGGCATCGCTGTCGATTTTCATGGCCGCGTGCACCGGCCGATGGCGCGTGCGCTCGTCAAGGAACTCGAACCCTATAGGCTGATGTTCATCGAGGAGCCGGTGCTCAGCGAAAACCGCGAGGCGCTGAAGGAGATCGCCGCGCTTGGCTCGACACCGATCGCGCTCGGAGAGCGGCTCTATAGCCGCTGGGACTTCAAGTCCGTGTTCGAGGAAGGCGTCGTCGACATCATCCAGCCCGACCTGTCGCATGCCGGCGGCATCACAGAATGCCGCAAGATCGCGGCGATGGCGGAAGCCTATGATGTCGCGGTCGCGCCGCATTGCCCGCTCGGGCCGATCGCGCTTGCCGCGTGCCTGCAGCTCGACGCGGTCAGCTACAACTGCTTCATCCAGGAGCAGAGCCTCGGCATCCACTACAACGCCGCCAACGACCTGCTCGACTATGCCGCCAACAAGGATGTCTTCCGCTACGAGGATGGTTATGTCGCCATTCCCGACGGCCCGGGCCTGGGTGTCGAGATCGACGAGGATTATGTCAAGGAACGCGCCAGGGAAGGCCACCGCTGGCGCAACCCGATCTGGCGCCACAAGGACGGTTCCTTCGCCGAGTGGTGATCCGGGCTGGCTTTCAGACTTCAAGCACTCCAGGAATAATGAAGACTTTGTCCGGCGAGCAGTTGCTCTCGAGAAATGGCTCGTTCGTTCGGTTTGATCGAGGGGCTTTCAGCGGCGTTGTCAAATTGACCATCAAACGCAGATGACCGCAGTGCGGCACATTCATCGGCTGCGAATTGCAGAGGGACTGTTTGGTGGAGCCAATCGGGATCGAACCGACGACCTCTTGAATGCCATTCAAGCGCTCTCCCAACTGAGCTATGGCCCCACTTCCGGCAGTCAACCGGCGCCGTTTCCGGCGAAGAGATCCGGCGCGGGTTGGAGACCGCGCCGTTAGTGCAGGCGGCTTCTAACCCCGCCTTTCTCAGATATCAAGCCTTCGAGAGCCGCTTTTTCTTCACAGACCACGAAAGCCCGCAAACGCCCGCTTTCAAGGCCGATCAGACCTCGTCGTCGTCGTCGCCAACGCCGATCATGTCGGCAACGTCGTCATCTTCTTCCTCTTCGTCGGCGAGGAAGGTGTCGTCCTCGTCGTCGCCGAGATCGACGTCGTCCTCATCGTCGCCAAGATCCGGCAGGTCGTCGCCCTTGACGTCCTCGTCGGCCTCTTCGAGCGAGACGACCTCAACGCCTTCTTCTTCCTCGGCGTCCACTTCCTTCTCGGCCACTTCCTCTTCCTCCTCGAGAGCGGCAATCTTGCCTTCCTCGAAATAGGAACGCGGATAGGTCTTGCCGGTGTAGGGCGAGACGATCGGGTCCTTGTTCAGGTCGTAGAATTTTCGGCCCGTCTCCGGGTCGATACGTTTTGTGCCAAGTTCGGTTTTTGCCACGGCAAGCCTCGTCAATAAAAGAGTGGTCCCCTTAACCACAGTTTGCAGCGCTGTCAAAGCGAAAAGCCGGCGTCACAAAACCATGCATTGAAAGGCCTCGCGTGAAGTGACGACCATGGGGATGACCATTTCGGCCCACCGTGGTACGAGACCGCCGCAACAAATGAAAAGCGCCGGCCCGCCGGCATTCCGTCCAGGGAAATTC
>NZ_RZRR01000588.1:0-3632 GCF_003998555.1 Mesorhizobium sp. M7A.F.Ca.CA.002.09.1.1
GATTTCGACCGTGCAGCCGGCGGCTTCCATCGCGGCTTTGGTCTTTGGAAAGCCTGCGACGGCAATGATCTTGTGTGGGCTGGTCGGCAGCACGTTCAGGCTAAGGCCGTTGGAAGCCGCGAACTCTTCGGCGTCGCCTTCGACCAGCCGGATGTTACGCGCCTTCAGCATCTGATAGAATGGGGCCGGCAAAAGCGGTGAATGGACCAATGCGAGGTCGTCGGCCAGCGGGCTGATCACCGACATCAGATGCAGGCACGCTTCTTCGCCTTGCCACAGCGGAAGATCAAAGCCGTAGACGGAAACGCCCAGCGGCGTCAGCAGGTTGGAAACCTGCTGGATGCCTTCCTGGTTGGAGCGGACACCGCGCCCGATCACCAGCGTACGGGCATCGAGCCATACGCAATCACCGCCTTCGACCTGGCCAGGAACCTCGACGCGGCCCAGGATTGGAATGCCCAGCCTTCGGTAGGTTTCCTCATGCAGCGAGGGCTCCCTGGCGCGCAACGGCTTGCCCATGGACAGAATCAGCGCGCCGCGATCGGTCATCAGCGACGGGTCGTGCGTGAACACCGAGTCCGAAAGTCCATCCGCCGTGTCCTCGATCCATTCGATTTCGGCACCGGAAGCCGCCACCAGTTCAGCAAGGAGCGCGTGCTGCGATGCCGCTTTCGCCGGATTGAATCCGGGGCCATAGTGCCAGGCAGCCCTGTCGGCATTGCGCATGGCGTTGGCCGCCGACCGCATCAGCACGCGGCGCAGCGGCGCCGCCATGGACTGTGATCCGAAAGCGCTCATCGAAGTCCTTTTTCGCTGAAAAAAATCGAGAAAATTTCATGGAAGGCTATTTATACACTTGCACAACAAGCTCGCAAGTGCCGTAATAAGCAGGATTGACGGGCTCTCGCCGTTGGGTCCATGCTGAAGTCTGGAGCGGGGCAGTACAGCGTATATGTTAATTAGCCGGATACACGTTCGACGAACCGCAGCCGACCCGATAGAGGTCACCCGGTGAGCGTGGTGGAAGCTGCCGCAGTCCGATCCGGCAAGGCGCAGGACGGCGCCGCCGAAGCCATCCATGTCGAGAACCTGCACAAGAAGTTCGGTGAGCTGCATGTGCTGAAGGGCGTCTCGCTGTCGGCGCGCGACGGCGAGGTCATCGCCATCATCGGCGGCTCGGGCTCCGGCAAATCGACCCTGCTGCGCTGCATCAACTGCCTGGAAAACCCGACCAGCGGCATCATTCGCGTCAATGGCGAGGAGATCAAGCTCAAGGCCGACAGCCACGGCCACACCATTCCGGCCGACCGCAAGCAGATCGAGCGCATCCGCTCCAAGCTCGGCATGGTGTTCCAAAACTTCAACCTGTGGAGCCACATGACGCTGATCGAAAACGTCATCGAGGTTCCGGTGCATGTGCTTGGCGTCAAGCGCGATGTGGCGATCGGCGAGGCCGAGAGGCTGCTCGCCCGTGTCGGTCTGGCTGAAAAGCGCGACGTCTATCCGGCCTATCTGTCGGGCGGCCAGCAGCAGCGCGCCGCGATCGCCCGGGCGCTGGCCATCAATCCGCGCGTCATGCTGTTCGACGAGCCCACCTCCGCGCTCGATCCCGAACTGGTCGGCGAGGTGCTGAAGGTGATCGGCGACCTGGCGCGCGAAGGCCGCACCATGGTGCTGGTCACCCACGAGATGAAGTTCGCCCGCGAGGTCGCGACCCATGTCGTCTACCTCTACAACGGGCTGGTCGAGGAAGAAGGGCCGCCGGAGCAGATCTTCGGCGCACCGAAATCCGAAAGGCTGAAGCAGTTCATCCGCAACATCGGCTAGGCAAGCCGGGACGGAAGAAAACCGGGAACCAACAACAAACTGGGAGTCATGAAATGAAGACCGTTCTGAAGACATTTGCCGCAGCGCTGCTGCTCGGCGTCGCCGCCATGGGCGTGGCCAAGGCCGATCCGGTCAAGATCGGCGTCGCCGCCGAGCCTTATCCGCCCTTCACCTCGCCCGATGCTTCGGGCAAATGGATCGGCTGGGAGATCGACTTCATCGACGCCGTCTGCGCCGAGGAGAAGCTCGATTGCGTCATCACCCCGGTTGCCTGGGACGGCATCATCCCGGCTCTGACGACCAAGAAGATCGACCTCATCGTCTCCTCGATGTCGATCACCGCCGAACGCGCGAAGACGATCGATTTCTCGGACAAGTACTATAACACGCCGACCGCGATCATCGGCCCGAAGGACCAGAAATTCGGCTCCGCTCCGGACGACCTCAAGGGCAAGATCGTCGGCGTGCAAGTGTCGACGGTGCACGCTGTCTATGCCAAGAAGCACTTTGGCAGCACAGCCTCCGAGATCAAGGAATACCAGACCCAGGACGAGGCCAACAACGATCTGGCCGCCGGCCGTCTCGACGCGGTGCAGGCCGATTCCATCGCGCTTGGCGAATTCCTCAAATCCGACCAGGGCAAAGCCTGCTGCGACCTGAAGGGCATGGTCGCTCCCGATGACGAAGTGCTCGGACCGGGCGTCGGCGCCGGCGTGCGCAAGGAAGACACCGACCTGAAGGGCAAAATCAACGCCGGCATCAAGGCGATCCGCGCCAACGGCAAATATGACGAGATCTCGAAGAAATACTTCGATTTCGACATTTACGGCGGCGGCGGCGCGCAGTCGAACTGACGATCCTCGTATGAGCTGTGGGGTGTGGCGTCGCGCCATGCCCCACCTGCTCGATCTTTCCCAGGCATGTTTGCCGCCGACGCAGCCGTCGGCGGTTAGTCAGCACTTCGGGGGCGACGCTGATCGACGCACTTCTTTCGGCCTCCGCGGCCGGCATCACCGAGCTTCTCTCGCCCTACCCGCCAGGCTGGGGCGGGGCGCTTCTGGTTGGGCTGCTGCATTCGATCGAGATCGCGCTGGGCGCCACGTGCCTCGGCCTTCTGATCGGCACCGGCGGCGCCTATGGCAAGCTTTATGGCGGGCCGGTGGTGCGCGATCTCCTGGCGGTTTACACCACCATCGTGCGCGCCGTGCCCGAACTGGTGCTGATCCTGCTGCTCTATTACGCCGGCACCGACCTGATCAATCAGGCGCTGACGGCCATGGGTTATCAGCGCGTCGACGTGAGCGGCCTTGCCGCCGGCATCGCCGTGCTCGGCTTCGTCCAGGGCGCCTATTCGACAGAGGTGATACGCGGCGCGATCCTGGCCATTCCGCAGGGCCAGATCGAAGCCGCCCGCGCCTATGGAATGTCTCCGGGCCTGATGTTGCGGCGCATCACCTTGCCGTCAATGCTGCCCTTCGCTATTCCGGGCCTCGCCAATCTCTGGCTGATCGCCACCAAGGACACCGCGCTATTGGCTGTTGTCGGCTTCTACGAGCTGGCGCTGGCAACGCGGCAGGCAGCGGGCGTCACCAAGGCCTATTTCACCTTCTTTTTCGCGGCGGGCGTGCTCTATCTGCTTTTGTCGCTGTTTTCCAACCTCGTTATCGGCCGGGTCGAGACCTGGTCGCGGCGCGGCATGCCTTCGCTCAAGGAGGCGCGCTGATGGCCAACGAGGCGACCATCATCGACGTCGTCGCGCGAACGTCGCTGTGGCTGCAGCCGCACCGCATCGTGCTGATCCTGAT
>NZ_RZRR01000589.1:0-3621 GCF_003998555.1 Mesorhizobium sp. M7A.F.Ca.CA.002.09.1.1
CCCTGATGCTCCTCGAGGAACCTGTCCACTTCGCCGCGGCGCAGGCCTGGCGGCACGGTGATGCGCAGACCCTGGCCGCCTGAATCGATACGCAGCGTCATTCGGCGCGCCCTGGCGCTCTCGACGATCTTGAGCGGCAGCGTGCGGCCGGCGACGCAATATTCGCGCTCCACGACAGGCGTGGGCTTGGGCTTTGCCAGATTGCGAAAGAAGCCGAGAGTCATGGGGGGACGATACGCGATTCGAGAAAAACGACTAGAACAAAAAAGAAACGGCGCCGCTCGCGCGACGCCGTTTTTTCACGATGTGACCAGTCGCCGGATCTCAGTCGTCAAGCAGGTTCGAACCCTTGCCACGCTTGGTGGTCGTCGTTCCGGTGCTCGGATCGGTCTTCGTCGGCGCCGTCGACTTGTTGCGGTTGGCCATGAAGCGGTCGAACTCGTCCTGGTCCTTGGCGCGGCGCAATTCGCGGGCGTATTCGTCGAACTGGGTCAGCATCTCGTCGAGCTTGCGGCGCTCTTCGTTCAGCCGCTCAAGTTCCTTTTCGCGCCAGTCGTCGAAAGCGACGTTGCCGGTGCGGGCGGAACCATTGCCCCAGCGCGCGGCCTTGTCGGAACCGCGGCGGCAACCGGCGAAGATGCCGTCGGTCGCGCGGTTGACGTCACGCTTGAAGCCATCGAGGCGGTCGCCCCAGATGATGTAGGCGAGCATGGCGAAGCCGAGTGGCCAGAACACCATGAAACCCACAACCATCAACGCGATGGTTGCCGGCGTCCAGGCCGGACGGATCAATGCGGATGTGTTCATTTTCTCCCATTCCTTCGGTTGGAGACAGCCAAACCCGGCTGCGTGGAATCGAAATGGGAAGAGAAAAACGGCGATTCAAGACAATGTCCGCCAAATCCGGACAAGCATCTGAAATGTTTATCGCTTTTTGATCATATCGAGGAAAAGCACGACCAGCCCGGCAATCAGGCCCCAGAATGCGGCGCCAACGCCGAACAGCGTCAGACCCGACGCGGTGACGACAAAGGTGACGGTGGCAGCCATGCGATCCGCCTCTTCCTTCAGCGCGATAGAAAGCGCGTTGGCGAGCGACGCCATCAGCGCCAGGCCCGCCACCAGTACGATCAGGCTCTGTGGCAGCACCGCGAAGATCGCCACCAGCGAAGCGCCGAAAATCGCAAAGATGAGATAGGCGAGCGCATAGAACGGCCCGGTCTTCCAGCGCTCGGCGGGGTCGGGGTGGACGTCCGGCCCGGTGCAGATCGCCGCCGAGATCGCCGCCAGATTGGTGGTCGAGCCGCCGAACGGCGCCGACAGCAGCGAAAACAGGCCGGTGACGCCGATCAGCGGGCCGGGCTCCGGATGGTAGCCGGCGGCGCGCAGCACGGCGAGGCCGGACAGGTTCTGCGAAGCCATGGTGACGAGATAGAGCGGCAGTGCCAGCCCGATCACCGCCTTGGCGGTGAAATCAGGCGCAATCAGCGTCAGCGTCGACAGTTCCGGTGTCGGCAGGCCGCCGACACGGCCGGTGAGGAAAGCGGCGAGGCCACCGCCGATCAGCACCGCCAGCACCGACAGCGCCGGGTTGAACAGGCGGATGACGAAGAAGGCTGCAATCAGCGGCAGGATCAGCCACGGGTCGATGGGAATGGTCTTCACCGCATTGAGCGCGAAGGTGACGACGATACCGGCCAGCATGCCCGAGGCGACGGAAGGCGGTATTCTCGAGATCAGCTTCGTCAGGGGCCGAAACAGCCCGGTGGCGATCAGAAGGACGCCGGTGACGATGAAGGCGGCGACGGCCTCACCCATCGAAAAGCCGCTCGATGCCGCGATCAGCGCCAGGCCCGGCGTCGACCAGGCGGTGATGACTGGCATTTTCGTGCGCCATGACAGCCACAGGCTCTCGATCGCCATGGCCAGGCAGATCGTCGTCACCCAGCTTGCCGTCTCGATCTGCGTCGCGCCGACTGCGTTGGCGGCGGCGATGACGATGGCCAGCGTGCCGCCGAAGCCGACGATCGCCGCGACGAAGGCGGATATCGGAATGGAAAGGCGCATCAGTTTCCCCTCTGCGCCATCGCATCGACGGCCCGCACCAGCATGTCGAGATCCTGCGGTCGCGACAGGCGATGGTCGCCGTCAGGGATCAGCGACAGGGTCACGTCGTCGGCGGGCAGCAGGCTGACCAGCTTCAGTGCATGGCTTGCCGGCACATCCGCATCGGCCAGGCCCTGCAGGATATGCACCGGGCAATGGGTGTCGATCGGGCCTGTCATTGTCAGGTTGTCGCGCCCGTCCTCGATCAGGGCGCGGGTGTAGATGTAGGGTTCCGTGGAATAGTCCGACGGCTCTTCGAAGAAACCTTTTTTGGCGAGATCGCGCTTCTGCGCCTTGGTCAGCACCGGTTCGATCAGTTCAGCGGTAAAATCCGGTGCCGGCGCCAGCAGCACCAGGCCGGCGACGTTGCTGTCATCAGCCTCGCGCAATTCCTGCACCATGCGCAGCGCGATCCAGGCGCCCATCGAGGAGCCGACCAGGATCTGTTTGCCCTTGGTGAAATGCCGGAACACGGCAAGGCTTTGTGCAAGCCATGTCGAAATCGTGCCGTCGGCAAAGGCGCCGCCGGATTCGCCATGGCCGGAATAATCGTGGCGCAGAAAGGCGCGGCCTTCTTTTGCCGCCCAGTCCGACAGCGTCTGCGCCTTCGCGCCCAGCATGTCCGACTTGTAGCCGCCGAGCCAGACGATGCCGGGCGCAGAGCCAGCAGTATGGCGCACCGCGATGCGCGATCCATCGACATCCATAAAGACGGGGGGCGTTGCGGTCATGGCTTTTTCCTCAGGCCCTCTTCTGGCGCGGGATTCTTGTGGCACGGTCGGTGGCGTGGCGAAAAGTGCTCACTATGTTCTTTGTTTGGTGCAGGACAGCGATCAGGGTGATTTTCTGTCAATGCTGTGCTATTGACTCCGCCCGCGCGCTCACCACATTGGCGCGTCCATGCATCAACACTGACAAATCCTGAACGAAACGGCCAAGGAGACCACGACCATTCGCAGACCTTTCAAAGCAGCGGCGCCGACCAAGGATGGCCCGCGCTCCAACCGTGACATCCGGGTTCCCCGGGTCCAGCTTATCGACGCCGAAGGCCAGAACCGCGGCGATGTTTCCATCAACGACGCATTGCTGCTGGCCGAAGAGGCCGGGCTCGATCTCGTCGAGATATCGCCCAACGCGGTGCCCCCCGTCGTCAAGATCCTTGATCTCGGCAAGTTGAAATACGCCAACCAGAAGAAGGCGGCCGAGGCGCGCAAGAACCAGAAGGTCATCGAGATCAAGGAGATCAAGATGCGCCCGAACATCGACAGCCATGACTACGAGACCAAGATGAAGGCGGTTCGCCGCTTCTTCGAGGAAGGCGACAAGGTCAAGCTGACGCTGCGCTTCCGTGGCCGCGAGATGGCGCATATGGAACTCGGCATGCAGCTTCTGAACAAGGTCCGCGAGGAAGTGGCGACGATTGCCAAGGTCGAAGCGGAACCGAAGCTCGAAGGCCGCCAGATGATGATGGTGCTGTCGCCGCGCTAAGATCTGCATCGGCGCGTATCTAGGATC